>NZ_CP118615.1:6935000-7196442 GCF_028993575.1 Micromonospora cathayae
CCGGACCGGTTCGGGCCGGGGACGCCAGATCGTCCCGTGGGCAGTACGCGCGAACCGGACCGTTCGCACGCCGCCGCCGTGCGCGTGCAAGTGGGCCGTCATACCGGCGATGAGCCGCTGGGTCCGGGCCGTCAGGTCTATCTGCTTGCCCTGCCCGAATGGGGTCACCTCGAACTCCCAGTCGGGCCGGACCGTCGATGCGTCCCGCACCTGCTCGTCATTCACACCCTCGAGCGTTGCCGCCACCGGGGAGTAGACGGGCACCCGTCGGTCGCCCGAGCCGATCACGTCGATCAGGGTTCCCCGGTAGGTCTGCCGCACGTCGACCCGCAGTTCCAGCTGGGTTGGATCGGCCTCCGGCAGCGGGATCCAGTGCCGCTTGTTGGCGGCCCAGATGCCAAAGTGCCGGGTAACGTTTCCGGGGCAGAACTCCCGCAGTGTACGCAATGCGGGGAGGTGCTCGACCATGATGACGTTGGACGCGCCGGGCAGTCGCAGCTCTACGTCCGGCACGATTAGGTCCTCGAAGAGATTCCCCGGCACGAACTGGCGCAACGGCGTCCGGCTCCGTATCCCGCGATCGTCATCTGCGGGCTCCTCACCCCGCCACTGATCCTGCAACTGCCGGTGGATCGTGGGCACCACAGCGAGCAGGAGCGGTCGTGGCGCCTCCCAGAAAAGAGTGTCGACCAGCGAGTCGCCCCACTCGCCCTCTAGGCTCAGCGCATCGCGGACATGGCGGCGCAAGCGCTCCCGCTCCGGTCCCGGATGCATCAGCCCGCCGAGCAGCTCGGCCAGCAGCAGCTGACGTGCCCTCGCCGCCTTCTGCCGGTCGGCGTTCTGGTGCAGCAACTCGGCCGGGCCGCAGAGGTCGGCCCATACCGAGTCCCGGCCCCGATAGCGGAGTTCGATGCCGAGCCAGTCGAGAAGCGCGTAGACGGCCTGGATGCGAAGTACGTACAGGTTTTCCAACGGTAGGTTCCGGGGCGGAAGCTCTGGATCGAAGAGCGCCTCGTAGCCGTCCCACGCGAACCGGTCCCGGCCCCAGTCGCTGAGCACCACAACGGTCCAGGGCCGAGTCGCCGGGTGTCGGCCCGCCCGCCCTTTCCGTTGCAGGAACTGGGCGGCGTCGTGCGGCGCCTTATGCTGGAGAACCGCACCGACCCGGTCGTCGTCGAAGCCTACCTCCAGGGTCGCGGTGGCCACCACGACCTGAGCGTTCGCCGCCACGCCGCGATCCTGGGAGCTCGTGCGGTCGATAATAAGCGGCTGGTCGTCCTCGATGCCGTGGCCGAGGTACTCGGGCATCCACCACCATTGGCCGTCGGCATCCCGGTCCGCCGCCGCTTGCGCGGCCCCCGGCCGGAGCCGGCTCTGCTCGGCACTGCGCAAATGCGCCAGCGTCAGCGGCCGGCGTTGCAGGGCCACACCCGGCCACCGCAGGCCCTCGGCGTCGAGCAGGTCCCAGTAGAGCCGGTTGGTGCTGTCGAGCTTGTCGGTGAAAACAAATAGGCGGCTGCCGAAGGCCCGATTCGACGACGGGATCTCCGAGAAAAGGTCGTCGTCGTCAACCTTGTCGAGGCTCCGGGCGAGCACCATCGCGGTCTGGATGCTTGTGGATAGCGTCCCAGCGCCGGAATGCGGATCGCTGCGCAATGCGAGAAGGTACTCGGCACCATCCTCCACCAACTCCTCGGCCTGCGGAGTGACCTCTAAGGCATGACCGGGTGGCAGCCCGACCAGCCGCGCGAAGAATTCCGGTGCCTGGTGCAGCGTCGCGGAAAGCCCCACCCAGGTGAGCGGGCGGCCGCCCAGACGGTGTTTCAGGCGACGAAGCAGGATCGCGTTCTGCGCGCCGGTGGTGCCCTGATAGGTGTGCACCTCGTCAAGGAGGACTGCTGACAGAGTTGCCGGATGCACGCCGAACGCGGCCAGGCTGCCCGGTGCGGCGAGCTGGCGATTGAGCGACTCCGTCGTGCTGAGCATGAGATGTGCCGGCCGCTCCCGGGCGCTGTCGCGGGTCAGCCGCAATGTGCCGTCGTCGATCTCGGTGCCGCAGTTGGCACACGTCAGCCGCTCGCGCTGAGCTTTCAGGTCCGGACCGGACCAGTAGAGGTCGCCGTCGGGGCAGTCGACGCATCGAAGGAAGGGGCAAAGGAAACCGTTGCGCCGGTCCGGCTGCCAGCCCTCGACCCAGCCGTTCGCGACATAGTGCGAGCTGGATGGGGTGAGACCGAACCACGTCGCGATGCTGATCGCCGGCCCGCCAGCAGCACGAATCCGACGAAGGTAGCGGACGATCGTACGCAACTGATCCTTCAGGAGTTCGTTGCGCGGATACAGCGCTAGCGCCACGGTCTCCCCGTGGCGGGTGCCCGCCATCTGGTCCGTCAGCCAACTCAGCAACGGCAGGTAGAAAGCCAGGGTCTTTCCGCTACCCGTGCCCGCGGTGATCATGACCCCGGCGGACTGCCCGCCCCGAAGGGCACCCAGTACGGCGCTCGCGCTGCGCAACTGGAAGCCGGAGACCGTCTCCGGGGCAAGCAGGCTGGCGGTCTGCTGCGCGGAGCGGCCCAGTGCGGCACTGACCTGATCGAGCAGCAGACCTCGGTCGAGATTGCGCTCCGGCCGGCGACGCGGCCGGTGCAGGAAACGATGGTCCAGAACCAGCGGACGGCCCTCGGTGACCCGCCGGCTGGGAAATGACTGGCGCAGGGTGGCGAGCAGCCGGATGGTCTCCGCGCTACGGCTCCGGAATCCGGCGCCGTCGGGCGTCCGGACGACGAGCGCGGCTTCCGTCAACGCCGCTAGGTCGGCCCGACCGGCCCCGTGCTCGGCCAGCAGAGCGAGCAGTTCCGCCTCGGTCCACCAGGCGCCCACCGCACCCCAGGTGAGCAACTCCGCCTCGCGAAGTTCGATCGCGGTGAGCAGGTCGGCCAGACGGGTCACGATTTCTGGTCCCCGCTGGTTCCGAACCGGACCCGCACGGAGCCGAGCAGGTTGTGCTCGGTGAGCCAGTCGCGGACACCGTCGAGCAGGTCGACGCTCGCCCCGCCAGGCCTCGTCGCGGCTATGACGAATGTACGTACACGCGCCGGCAGTTGCTTCTCGATCTGTTCGAATAGAACCGTGGCATGTTTGAGCGCCTGCACGTCGGCTTTCTTGGGTGGGCGTCTGAGCGCTGTCTCGAGGGGCCGCACGACGTTGTCGAGTTGGGCTACCTGGGCTTTAAGGCCAGTGTCGGCACCGCCGAGCATCTTAATCGCTCTCGCGAACTCCGGCATCTCACCGATCACTTCCTTGACGTGAGCGGACCACAGTGCCACGATGCCGACACGAATCTGCCGGTCGAGGAACTCTTTGAGGTCCCGCTCGAAACGTTGGACCGTCCGCTCGCTCGGATCGTTGGCCGTGTGTTGAAGCTTACGCAGATCGACATCAATCGAGGTTGGCACGGTGACGCCGGTCCACCAGTAGCCCTTGCCCAGTTCGGCGGCTTCCGCGAGGCCCGGCAGCTCGGCCAGGAGCCGATCCAGTGCCTCCTGAAGTTTGCCCAGCGTCTCGACACGTTTCCTGGTGCCGGCAACGTCGCTGGCTTTCCCCACCGCTGCCTCGGCGGTGGTGATCCAAGTGGGTAGCACTTCGGTCATACGGCACCTCCGCCGGCAAGGACCTGCATGAACTCCTCCACCCGGCTCAGGTCCTCGCGTGCGACCTGCGCCAACTGGTCAGGATCGCCGTGTACCCGGCTCTGCCGGACCGCCTCGGCCGCTGTCTGTTCGAGACACAGCTTCAGGAAGCGCAACGACTCTACGCCAGACAGCACGTCCCTGAGGTAAGGCCGGAGTGCGAGCACGTCATCCACCGGGTTGCCCGCCGTCGGGCGCGCAACGTCGGCAAGCAGCTCCGGACGCAGGTCGCGAAGCAGTTCGACCTTCTGGAGAAACATCTCCCAGCCGTTGGCCGGCCGGAACATGTTTACCCCGGCTCGGGCGGCACGCAGCCCGATCTTCTCTGCCGCGTCTGCGATGGTGGTCGGATCGCAGTGGGCGAGGCCCTCGGCGAGTTCAGTGATCAGGGCCTTCGCTGCGGCCAGCCGGGCTGGCCCCTCGGCGGTCAGGGCCTTCAACAGCTCGCTGGCGGCGAGGGCGACCACCGGCGCCGCGTCCTGGTATTCGGCGGCGGTCGCCCGGAGGAAACCGGCGGGTGACTCGGCGGCCTCTCGCAACGCACTATCGAGTTCGGCGATGTCGAACAACTGCGGGTTGGGCGCGGTGCCCTGGCGGACGGCCGCAAACTGGTTCGCATAGTCCAGGGCGGGAGCACGCCGCAAGGCAGCGCGCGCCGCCAGGTGGACCGGTCCCCAGTCCTGGGTCTCGCGCTGCTCGGGGATGTCGTCGCGGTATCGGAGCACCGCTGTGACGCCGTCCAGATCTTCGGGCGGCACGCCGAGCGCGCGCAGGGCGATGGTACGCACTCCCAGAGCGGCGCGGGCCGGTCCACGTCCCTTGACCTTTTCCCGGAAGCGCTGCCGAACCTGTTCGGCCCAATCGTCGAACCGGGCCTCGACCTCGGCCATGATCTCGCCAACCTGGTAAGAGTCCGGCCATTCCCAGGTGCCCTCATCGGGCTTCCAGTGGCCATGGATGTACCACCAGTAGGCGCCGAACAGAAACCGCACGTTCTCCTTGCCGCGCTTGAGCTCGAAAGGCCGGTTGGTCGCTGCGGCGACCCGCCCGTAAGGGCCCTCAATGTCGAACGAGGTCAGGCCTAGAATGGAGTTCAGCACATCCTTGCCGGCCCCCTTCTCGGTGTAGTACAGGTCCTGGTCGAGTTGGAGCCGGGCGCCGAGCATGTCGCGCAGCATGTTGCGATACCGGTCGACGTCGACGTTGGGCAGGTCCTTGCCGCCGCCCCAGGGCGCCAACTCCCGCATCGGCGTCCGCTCTTTGGCGACGGGCTGTGCCGGAGGGGCCGGGGGTTGTGGCCTGGGCTGCGGCGCGACCGGGCCCGCCGGCTTCGGCGCGGCCTGCCGGACCGGCAGGCCGAACGCCTCGACGATCTGCGGCGGCAGCGGCTTTTCCGCACCCCAGAGCACCAGGGCTCGCAGCAGACGCTGGGCATCCGGGCCCTGCTGTGTACCGATCAGGCTTTCCTCCGGACGTTCCTGCTGCCAGTTGAAGCGGTCCTTGATCTCGGGGTCCGGGTAGTGGCCGGCGGCTAGATGGGTGTCGGCCCGGATGAGCTCTCCTTGGATGAGGGTCTCCAGCAGGCGCCGTGGCGTGACGGCCTCTCCAGGCGGGTTGGCCTTCGGCCCGGCCAGCGCCTGCCGCAGTGCGTAGTCGTTGTACGGGAACAGCCCAACTCGGCCCAGGCCGCTGACCTCCACCGTGCCGAACCCCGCGTGGCACTCGCTCCGGAACCGGCATGGCGAGCCGTCTTCCCGGGTGTCGCACGCGTTCGGGATCCAATCCGTGGCGTCCGGGCTTTCACCGGCACGGGCCTCGTCGATGTTTTCGCGCCCGACCCGAACCAGGTTCAGGTAGCGAGCGAGAAAGGTTGAACGATCCTTCAACGCGGAGTCGTCGACCTCGAACTCATGGGTGATCCGGGTCAGAACCGTCTTTGGGATCCTGCTGTGACCGGTGGTGACGGCATAGACGACGCGCAGCGGCGCCAGGTCCGCACCGGGCTGGATCACGAACTGGTCGTACAGTTCGCCGTCTATCAAACCGAACTGGGCCAGGTCCTCGAAGAGCAGCACGAGTTCGAGCCCTTCGGCCCACAGCGCCTCCCGGGATTGCCGGAACAGCGAGTCTAGGGTGTCGCCGTCGGCCGCCCTGGTGCCGAACGCCCGTGGGACGGCGACTTCGAGCGCATCGCCCAACAATTCGAGAGCCGGTTCCGGGAAACTGACGATTAGATTCCGGATCTCCTGGAGCCCGGCTCGGCTCCGCGCCTCCTTCGCGAATTGAGCCTTCCGCAGGGGCAGGTCGTCGACGGTAAACCGATTGTGCTGCCGATCGCGCCGGGAACTCTCCGTCTGGCTGGTCCGGGCAATGTCGCGAAGCAGGCCCTCCTTGCGCAGCAGCCACCTGTTCAGTTCGGGCAGGGCCAACAGGTCGGCCAGCCCGTCACGGCGTTTACCGTTTTCGTCGCGTTCCCCGAGGAGGTTGTTGCGGTCCTCCCGCAGATCACGCTCCTCGTCCGACTCGCCGGGGACGGGCGACTGCTCCTCGATCTGCCAGGTGAGCGCGTACCGCATCTCCTCCAGCAGTTTGTCGGCCAACTGCTCTTCGCTGATGTTGCCGACCGCCGCGTCGATGCGCTTCATGAAGTCGCTGCCGTCGACTCCGGGCAGTTCGGTGACCAGGCGGCGGAGCAACTCCCGCAGCGTCTGGATCGCCCGGGGCACATAGAGAATCCGGTATTGGTCGTCCGCGGCGCGCAGGTGGGCGTGGACCCAGCGTACGATGTGGCTCTTGCCAGCGCCGGAGCCGCCCGTCACAGCGACGAGAGTGTTTCGCTCGCTGTCGCCGAAGCCCTCCATCAGGGCGGTCAACACCTGCTGCTCACCGGAGAACCCCGGGTTTAGCGCGATTCCCTTGGCATGCTTGATCGACATCGGGGTGTGCGCGGCAAGGAAGACGGCGTCGGCGTCGATGGATAGCGCGCCGATGTCCGAGTACACGGTCCTGCGAACGTCCGCAGTGCTCCAGCAGCGGAACGACTTCATCGTTTCGGTCATCAGGCCTTCTCCAGGGTGCGCACCGCGCCGATGGTCCAGGACGCTCCAGCGACTCGCAGGGTGACCGTCTGGGGCGAGTCATCCATCGGTGTGGTCTCGATGAACTTGCGCAGTGCGAGTTTGCGCACCGCTAGGGCGACGGCCGGGCTGACTCCCCCGTGTTCGTTGCGGTACGGCAGCGGCTGCCGGAGTTGCTCCCTGCCGAGAACCGGTAGGACTTCGAAAAGCCGGTCGAACCAGCGCTCAGCCGGCCCGTCGTCCAGCAGGTACAGGACGTGGGCGATGGCGACGGACGGGTCGGCGGCGAGTGCCTCCCGCGCCTTGCCCTTCAACCGGACAGCGAGGCCGAGAGCCAGCGTCCACCGCCGGAAGGCCCGCCACTGGTTGGCATTGATGATCAGGGTCTTCACCCGGTAGTGGCCGAATTCATTCTCGGGCCGGTCATTCCAGTCCCAGTCCAAGGCCTTGGCCGGGTCTTGGTCCAGGAACCAGGTGAGCGCCAGCGCGAGGTCGGGTACTTCCTGGCCGGTGCTGGCGGCCTCATGCGCCCGCATGCAGAGCTGCCGGAGAACTGCGCCGGAGAACTGCGCGGCGTCGGCGGACTTCACATCGGTGGCTTCCGGGGCGATGCTCCACCGCTCTGGGCGGGTCGCCGGGTCGGACGTGAACAGGTCCAGGTAGCGGCCGATCCGCAGCGACGCGGTGACCACGTCCGACTGGTTCGACGCTGGGCGGTCGGCATCCGCGTCGAGGGCCTTCAGGTCCGCCCGAATCTTATCTGTGGTGGCCGGTTGCGGGCTGCTCGCGAGGTAGTCGAAGATCACCCGCATCGCCGGAACACTCGCCAGCAGGTGAGTCGTTAGGAAGTTCACGCTCGTCCTCCAAGGACGTGTAGTGCGGTACTCGCATCGAGCGCCCCAATGTCCCGACCGACGGCTCGGTTGCCGATACTCGCGCCGGTCCTCACCAGTAGTACGTCGTAGACCCGTTCAGGGCCGAACGGATGACGGGCGCTCCGTCGCAGCCGTGCAATTAGCCAGGACGCCGGCACCCGCCGGTCATTGAGGTAACCGACGAACGACGAACACGGCGTCAAGTCGCCCGGCGAGATCGGCTCTGGATCGACGAAGATCGTCGCCGCGGTGCCCGTCTCCGGCACGCCGACCCCGCTGAAATGCCGCACGCCCCGGGCGAGTAGCGCCCCGGCGAGCTCAGCGGCGACGCTGTCCGGATACGGGTCGTGCAGGACGATTAGGCCGTCGGCCGCCGCGGCTGCCGCCGCTAGGTCGTCCAGGTCGGCCACGAAACCCGTCGCGACTGGCCAGGAATGGCGCGGCGCGGGATGCGGTTCGGCCGCACGGCGTACGCCCCCCGCCCGGCAGCCCGGACACCGGCCGCACCGTTCCGCGATCGCGGCTGTGTCGGCCGCATGCCCGAACAGGCGGTAGGGTTCCTCGCCGGGTTCGTAGTAGTTGGCAATGGCGGTGCAGGCCGGCATGGTTTTCCTGGCCAGTTCGGCCATCGTGCCGAGCATCGCGCCGGACCGAGCCATTTGTTTCTGCCGCCACGGTTCCCAATGCTCTTCCCAGAACTCGAGTTCCTCATGGTCGGTGCGCACCACCTCGACGGCGACCCAGTCGCGCGTCCTGCCGGGAGCGGCCGGCGGCAAGTCCCGGGTATCCTCTATGTAGGCCAAGCGCCTTCTCAAGACCTTCAACTCGACCAGGCCCTGTACCAGGTGCGCATTCCAGCGGCGATTATAGGAACCTTCGCGGGAAAATCCGCTGTGTTCCTCCAGATCGAGGAAAGCGCTGATCGCCCGTGAATCGCCGGTGCCGAGCCGGATTCGGTGTTCCCAGAGGTTCCGCCAGCGCTTGTGGGCCTTCCTCGGCGTGAGCAACGTGACGCCGAGGCTGTCTGCCTCCTTGATATCGGCCGGCAGGTGGGTGAGAAGCACAGCAGCGGACGGCTCGCCGTCCCTGCCGCCACGACCGATCTCCTGGTACCAGCGGTCGACGGTCTCGGGCAGGCACGCATGGACGACCGAACGCAGGTGCGGATAGTCGATGCCCAGGCCGAACGCCGACGTGGCCACTACCAGATCGACGGTAGGCGGCGAGCCGTCAACTCCGGCTCGCAGTCCAGTGAGCACTGCCTGCCGTTCCGTCCCGCCGGTTTGGCCTGTGACCACCCGCACCCGCTGCTGACCGTAGCCGTGGTCACGCAGCCAGCGCGCCCACGTCGTCGCCTCCTCCGGCCGCGTGACGTAAAGCGCGAGTGGGCGCGGCAGATGATCGACCGCGTCGAGAACCCATCGCTTCCGCTCCTCGGCGTCCTCGGTGCTGCCGATCCACATCTCCGGTTCGGCCCGCAGGGCATTGGCGGCGATAAGCGCGCACGGCCCGGGATCGCTGAACAACTCGTGCAGATCAGCGATTTCGTATGATCCCAGCGTGGCGCTCAGCAGAAGGGTTACCGGGGCGTCGTACTCGCCGACCCGGCTGAGCAGGTCACGGCGCAGATCGGCGAGCATTCGGAACTCCGGCCGGAACGAGCGTCCCCAGTGGGTCACCAGATGTGCCTCGTCTACCACGAATCCGGCTAGGCGGCCACGTGCTGCGGCTTCCGCGAGCGTGTTCCGAAGCGCGCGTGTCATCGACTCCGGTGAGGTCACCAACAGCGGCTGTTTCCCAGACAACACGCGCGATCGCATTTGTTCACGCACGTCTTCCTGGGTGTCGCCGGTCCAGGCGAACTTCAACTGCGACGGGTCACCGCGCACCATCCGCGGCGCATAGTGCTCCCGGAACCGGCGCTCGAAGTCATAGGCCAGCGCCACGGTCGGCACCACGATGAGAGTCGCCGAAGCTCGGCGTGAGTCCGCGAGGCTCAACGCCACCTCGGTCTTGCCCGAACCGGTGGGCAGCATCGCGATGATCGTGCTGCCAGGCTTCGCCGACACCACGGCCCGACACGCGGCCCGCTGCCCGGGGGTGCGATAGGTGTTGAATCCGGTGCTCGCCAGAAAGAACGGGTCGGCGGCCGGGAGTTCTCGATCGCCGTCCGGTGTACTCCAGCGGCTACCGGGGGCGGCGGCGTCATCCGGTCGGTCCGGATGACGACCGATATCGAACTTCTGCCAGTGCGGCTCCCAAGGACGCGCAACCCACTGTCCGGGAGAAACCTCCCGCAGGCCGACCTGGTCCGCGGAACGCCTCAGCCGTGCCGACACATCCAGGGACACCGAGACCTCGTCAGAGTACGCGGGGATGAGCCGCCATCGGCGCACAAGATGACGGACCAGCACCGCCAGATCGAGATCACTACCTCCCCCCTGGCCCATTACGTCGGCCACCCGCTGATACAACGCGTCCTTGAACGTACCGCCCGCCGGCTGACCGACGAGGATCGCGCGTAACCGGTCCGCCTCGTCGTCCGTCCAACTCCGTTCCATCAGCTGGTCTCCGGCTGGAGGACGATGACCCCGCACGCCACAGCGGTGATCCGTGGTGCGCTGATGCCACGCTGAAGCGCCTCGGCAAGCTTCTGCTCCCGCAGCAGTTCGTTACGGGCGCTCGCCTTCGCGGACTCGCCTCGCAGCCGCTGCGATCGTGACTGGAGGATCGCGGCGCGGGCAGTGTGTTCCTGCCCGGCCCGGGCCAGCGCCTCCCTGATCGACGAGTTCAGTGCGGGGTCCGAGCGCAGTTGGGCGTACGCCTCGTCTCGACCGAGCCGGCACAGGTGCTGCCAGTCCGGCAACTGGCGATTGAGTTCGTCCCAGCGGGTACCACTGATCGCACGGTCCCGGGACGGGTCGAAAGGGGCCCCCACCTCCCGGACGAGCCGGGCGTCGGTCAGCGGACCGTCGGCGGTGGACCGGATATGCAGCAGCATTGGTGGTAGCAGCGCGTCACCACGCCGCTGAAGCCGTGGCCGCAGGCCGAAGTTCTCAACCACCAGCGACGGATCGAACTCAACCATGAAGTCCACGGCCAGACAGAGCAGGGGAAAACGTACGCCACGGCTGACCCGGGAGAAGATCCGGGCACGGCCCCGTTCATCGGTGCGCAGGTGTTCGGCCAGCCAGTCCACCAGCGGATCACCGATTCGCAGCGGGACCACTCCGCCGCCTCGCTGAGTGGCCAGATCGCGGTTGAAGGTCACCCGCCGGGACAGCAGTGGCCGGATCTCGTCGGCCTGGTCCGTGGAGAGTCCCGGGTAACGTGCGCTGCGGGCATTGTTGAACCGCACGATGCCTTGATCGTCCTCGGACGGTTGCAGATTGATGCCGCCGGAGGAGAGCACCAACTTGGTGAACGCCTCCCGGAAACGCATGCCGTCCTTCTCGGACTCCCGCAACTCGGCCACCCGTGCGTCGTCGAAGTCGCTGCCCACGGCAACCGACTCCAACTCCTCGACTAGGTCGATCCCCTCCAGTTCCTCGTTCAGGTCGGTGCGCACTTCCTCGAGGTCGAGCTCGAAAGCGCGATGCCCGTCGCTGAGCATGCTGGCCCGGCGATCCTGATACATCTCTCCGAGTTGCGCGTGCAGCGTCGCGATCGACCGATCGAAAATGCCGATGCCGTCGGCCAGGAGCCGAATGTAGGCGCTGACCCAGGCACTCTCGGGCTCGTCGAAAACGACTACTTCGGCCGGTTCGCTGTGCCGTCCGAAACGATCGAGCCGACCGATCCGCTGTTCAAGCCGGTTAAAGTCGACCGGCAGATCGAGATTGATCAGTGATCGGGCGACCTGAAGATTCCTGCCCTCCTCCGCGGAGAGGTCGACGACCAGCACTCGTGGTTCGCCGCGATGGAAGTCCTGGACATCCCGATCGCGCTGCTCGGCGGACATCGACTCCAGATGCCCACCCGCCCGCCGCGGCCAGCGTTCCAGCGCCATCTCGTGGAAGGCGGCGGCCATCGAAGGGCTCCCTGCCACGACGACCTTGTGCCCCGCGGCCATTCGCTCGTCGGCGAGCTGCGCCGCGACCCGCAAGCGCAGACCGATTTCACTCATCCGGAGCCGGGCCGTCATGTTGTCGAAAAGGGCACGGAACCTCGCCGGGACCACGGCCGGTCCCTGGGTGGCGGCGAGCCGCGCCTCGAGGTAGTGCATCAGGGGCAATGGACCACCCAGTGCGTGCTCGACCAGTTCGGGGAAAAACTCGTCGGAATCGTCACCGAGGTCCTCGCGGAACTGCTCGACGAAGGCGTCCACGATCGCGCGTGCGGGATCGTGGATCGAAAGGACATTGCCCTTGCGGCCCACCACGGGATACTCCGTGGCAGCGACCGCGGTGCGCCGGTGACGGATCATGCGCCGGGAGATCCGGTACGTCTCCCGGACGTGGTCCGCCAGTTGGCCCCACCCCACCGCACCCAGATCGTCGGTGAGGCGGCACGCCGCCACCAGTCGGGCTACCACGGGATCGTCGGCGTGCCGTTCGATCAGCGTGTTGAGCACCCGCGACCGGTGCCTCCGGGCGGCCCGCGGGTTCCGCAGTAGTTGCAGGTCACTGGCCTCGGTGTCGCGTTCACGGAGCCGCGCAGCGAACTCCTCGGCGCTGTCGAGTGGGTAGGCGATCGGGTCGATCAGGTGAAGCAGCCGCAGCAGCGTCTCCGGATCTCCACCCCGCACCGGGGTCGCGGAGAGCAGCAGCAGTCCCTGCGAGCGGGTGAGTGACTGTTGCAGCGACTGGTTGCCATCGATAAACGGGAGTAATTGGTGCGCCTCGTCGATCACCACCATCGTGTGATCACAGAGACGCGGCTCGGCGCCCAACTGCTCGTGTGACACGACCCGCAGCCGCTGGGCGCGCAGCGCATCGCTGAGAGCAAGCCGGTCACGCAGCTCGGTGTGCCACTGCCAAACTAGTTGCGCGGGTACCGAGATCAGGGCGGTGGTTCCTGGATCGTCCAGGAGCAACTGTCGGAGGATAAGCCCGGCCTCGATCGTTTTACCGAGGCCCACCTCGTCGGCGAGTAGGTACCTCGGCACCGGGTCCTGGAGGACACGCGCCATCGTGTCCAACTGGTGCTGGTAGAGCTTGACCGGCGCGGATAGCACCGCCGAGTACCCACCGGCCATGCGCCGCTGGAGAACCATCTCATCCCGGAACAAGCGCCGTGCCTCGTACGACGCCGGGAAGTCGCAGAACCCTGCGACGACCGCAGCGACCGGGTCCGTCAGGGGCCGACTCCAGCGGATGGTAATCAGGCCAGCCGACACCTTAAGGGGACGCCCGAAGCCGGGCACGTGCAGGACGTACTCCTCATATCCTGCCCACGTGGTGACTTCGGCCGAGATCCATCCGTAGGGCTTTCCGGGCAACCACACATGGCTGCCGACGGGTATGGGCTTGATCTGGAGATCGGCGATCGGAATGGGTTTGAACTCGACCGCGACACCGGGAATGTCGACGAACTCGACGATGGCCATGCCACCTTCGGCTGCCGCTACCCGGCCGAACCCCAAATCTTGGGTTGCGGTCCACACCCAACGCCCAACATAGCCCCTTTTGTCGGATTTTCTAATCGCCACCTAGATTCCCGGAAAGGCGCTAGCCGACCACCACTGTCCCAAACTCATCCGTATCTTCCTCCCCCACGCCAACCCTGCGTCATCGAGTGCCACCGGACCGGATCCACCAAAATCGGACATTATCCAGTATCGGTCTCGGACCGGTGCGGCTAAGGATCACATATCACCGTTCTCCGCGACCGATTGAACACCGATCCACGCGACCCGGCAACCCTAGTCAACGCCGCTCGAATCACGGAGACCGACCTTACACGGCGAGTCTCACGGCGGGCGGTGGGCGGCAATCTGGGCCCCGGATAGACGGCCGGTGTCGAAGGCGAGGCCGCAGCCCATCGAGAGTGTGCTGCACCGGGTGATCTCCGCGAACCAGCCCTGCCCGCTCGACGGATCGGGCCCCAGCCGTCGCAGCGGCGCACGTCCCCCCACATTGAACGTCCAAGTGCTACGGTCCTTACTCTGCATCTTCGAGATCTAGAGGTCAACTTGGACGAGATCACCGTGGTAGAAGAAGAGCTGTACGCCCACGAGTGCCGCATACGTGACCTCTACGCATCTCGTCTACGAGAGTTCCGGCCGGACGAGCGACTGCTCCAGACGGAGCACACGTACGAGGAGAGCAAGGTCCGGGGTGACATGCGGACGATCGATCGAGTCGACACGATCCGGATCTGGGAGTTCAAGATCAACGCCGGATACGAAGGGCTGGGGCAGATCCTGACCTACCTGGCACTAGCCAGGAAAGACCTTGCCTTCAAGCGGCAGGTTCGAGGGGTCCTCGCGGCCTTCCATATCCAGCCGGAGGTAGCGCTGGCCATTGAGGTCCTCAACCTAGGAATCGAAGTTGTCATGCTTCCCGAGAAGATGCGCCTTGCCGGAGCCATACCGAGGGTTCGAGAGCCATTGCTCCTACCCCAAATCCCTGAGCTTTCAGCACTCCTGCCGCCACGAGCAAAGGACGAATGATGACGATCCCCGCAATCCCGAGGACCACCCTCGTTCCAAATGAAGCAATCCCCGCAGATGAAGCTTTCGGCGGCCTTAAAATTGTTCGATACCAGAGTAATGCTGAACAACGAGCCACCTACGAGGGGTTTCGTTACGAGTTTCAACACGAGCTCGCGAAAAGGCACATGGTTCATGGTGCAATCCTCGCCCTGAAGGGCGCGTCGCCCAACTACCGGATCACCGTGATGCTCCATCCCACCCTTCGGCAGTTCATTGAGATCGTTCGGTATGATCCGGCCGCGCCACCACTAGAGGACTACGAGGCGCTTGGCATGCGATCGGCACACGAGCAAACCCAGCAGGACTTCAAGGGCGCCAAGAAGGAGAACCTTCAAAACTTCAAGCAGTACAACGTCGAGGCCATAAGAGGGGACCGGACGGCCTACCTGCCACCGGTGAGCGGATGGCAGTCCAGCGAGGTATTTGCAGACACGATTTTCGTTGCCCTCGACGAAAGCAATCCGATGGCCCTGTACGGGATTCTGTACCTTCCCAAGAAGCCAGTGATGCAGTCTGACGGGCAGACCCAGACCGCTGCGCTTTTTCAGGCCGCAGCGGCAGGAGTCGCAATCAAGGCGGGTGCTCTTGACACTTTCGGCACCACCATTGAAATCGAACTCAACGTTACGCCACTCAAGGCTGGTCAGAGCTTCGCAGACCGCAACGGACGGGGCTCGAAGAAGAACAAGAACTTGGTCGCCCTCATGGATAACTCATCGGCGCTAGCCCGACTTAGGCAGAGCGCCATCACGGGCACAATCTTCGAGGGCCGATTGGCGGACGGTCGATCGGTGGGCGCGACTGAGACAGCCACGAAGAACATCGTTGACCTATCAACGATGGACCAGATGCTGCTCAACGTCATTTCGAAAGGCTCCAAAAAGCCAGAGCAGATTAAGCACTATCACGTTGAGCATCTGCTGCCCCACTGCCGCGAGTTCCTGCTAATGCTTCAAGATGAGTTTGGGCCATATTGGCTTGACCCCACCCCAAAGGATAGCGAACCGTACCGGCGGCTCTACATACATGGATGGGCGTTTGCGCTTAAGGCAATAGCGCTCGCTTATCACGACGCTCGGCGGGACGTCATCACACCACTTGCCGCCCCGATTGGGATCGGGCTACGCGATGAGCACACTACCACCGCGGAAGCCGAAGTAGCCTATATCAAGGCGACCAAGGATGCGACCTCACCAGAGGTGGCCGTAACGTTCGACGAATTCAGAAGCCGCCTCAGCAGGATCGACTGGCTTCGTTACCGCAAACACTGGATCGACATCACCGGCTACAAGCTCAGTACGACGGGATCCAAGAAGACCAGAATAATCAAGGATGGCAGTCCTTATGGCAAGAAGATCGTCGACGGGAAGGCAGAAAACACAGCCGCTGCAATTTCCAATGTAGCTCGGAAAATCATGTCTGATCACTGGATTGACCTCACCTCCAAGGAGGACGCTCCGGCCGATTAACCTCACTGGCGCCGCGCCCTCGCTAACGCAGACGTGCCACGAGGGTGCGGCTGGCGACTCAGGCTAAAGGATGTCTCGTCACTCGGTGAAAGCCTGGCCGGTCAACGGTCGACGTTCAGCCGGCAACGATGATGTTGTGGAGATGAGCGATGCCGGATGCGGTGTCGGTCAATGTGCTGGCGGCACGCCGGTAGTCGCGCAGGATCTTGAAAGTCTTCATGCGGGCCAGGGCGTGTTCGACCTGCGCGCGGACGGTGCGGTGTTGCTTGTTCAGGTCCGCCTTCCACTCGGGTAGCTCGCTGCCGTCGGCGGGCTTGCGGTACGGGATGATCACCTCGGGTTGCCGCGGTAGGCGCCGTCGGCCATGACCGGCCGTCCGGCCAGCTTCTGGTCGATGCCGCTGGTGCGGTAGACGATGGTGTCGTTGCGGTTGCCGGGTTGCGGATCACCGAGGGCGACGACGAGGCGGGTGTGGGCATCGATGGCGACCTGCAGGTTCGTGCTGCGGTAGTTCTTGCTCGGGGCGGCCAGCCGGTGGTCCCGAGTCGGGATGAGCGTGCCGTCGACGATGGTGATCTGCTCGACCCGACGCCGACGCCCCGGCGTCAGAGCGAGCAGGGGGCCGACGGTGTCGATGACCCGATGCGCAGCGGAGTGCGACACCCCGAACAGCGGGCCGATCTGCCGCATCGTCAGGTTCGTGCGCCAGTACGCGGCCACCAGCATACCCGGTCGGCGAGATCGAGAGACCACTGCCGGCCCGGCCGACCGTCAGCGATCGCGTCACCGCCACGCTAGGCGACCAGCCAAACGAGGCGGCGGAACTGGGCGGGCTGCAGCCCAGTGAAGGGAAAGAACCACTCCGGGCGGGCTGCCGCGATCACCTGCACCCGGACATGATCCACCATGGACCGGCCACGGAGTTACGACCTGGCCGCGGACGGTGCGGTGCTGGCTGCTCAGGTCCTTCTTCCAGCCCCACGGGGACATTCGGTAGCTCGCTCGCACCACGAGCAGCACCACGGAAAGCTCGGCTAACCTGCATTCTTCCTGGTGGGGCGGGCGGGGCTCGAACCCGCGACCGAGGGATTATGAGTCCCCTGCTCTAACCGGCTGAGCTACCGCCCCCCGTACCAGCGCGGGGATATTAACCCGGTCGCGCAACCACCGGCCACCACGCACCGACGCGGCGTCGACGATCGTCGGCACGATGGGCAACGCGAGGATAACAGCCTGCACTGATCATCGACGCCCGGTGGGGGCGGCTCCGGGCGCCCGGGGACCTCCCTGACCCGCCCGCAGGTCGTGCAGCACGGCCCCGGCGGCACGCCAACCGCTGGCCAGGGCCCCCTGGATGGACGGGCTGTCCCGGTGGTCACCGGCCACGTAGAGACCGTCGCCGAGGGCGACCGGCTTGCGTAGCCGGCCCTGCGGGGGCGGGGCGGCCGGCAGGGCGTGCGGGATCGAGATCGTGGTCAGGTGTTCCCACTCGTCGGTCGGGCGGCCGTAGAGGCGGGCGGCCTCGGCGCGTACGACGGGTTCGGGCGGGGCGGACGGGCCGACCACCGAGGTGGCGACCAGGTGCCGTCCGGCGGGGGCGTACCCGGGTACGGCGTTGCTGAGCACCACCGTGTTGGCGACCAGTTCGCGGCGGTCCCCGTCGAGCAGCAGGATCGGCTCGATGAGCGGCGGCGCGGCGGCGCTGTGGTAGTACGTGGTGTAGCTGTGCATCCGTACCGGGGGCAGGGTCGGCAGCAGTTCGGCGGCGGCCGGCGGGTCGACGGCGACCAGCACGGCGCGGCAGCGCAGCTCGCCGTCGGCGGTGCGGACCCGGCCGGACGCGACCGCCGTCACCGGTGTCCGTAGGTCGATCAGGTCGGCCGGCAGCGGCGCGGCGACGGCCCGGGGCAGCGCGCCCATCCCCTCGGCGGGCAGCCCGATCCTGCCCCGAACGAACGAGCGCAGCACCATCGCCAGCACCCGGCTGGAGGTCTCCAGTTCCCGGTCGACGAGGACGCCGGAGAGGAACGGCCGCAGCAGCTCCTCGATGATGGCGTCGGAGAGACCGGCCCGGCGCAGCGCGGTCTCGCTGGTGCTCTCCGCGGCGTCCAGCAGCCGGCGCGGCGGCAGGGTGGCGCAGCCGGTGGCGAGCAGGGCGAACCGGAGCCGGTCGGTGAACGTGCCGATGCCGGCCAGGGCGGTGCCGGGGGTGCCGGCCGGCTCGCGGACCGGATGGACCAGGCGGACCAGCTCCCCGCCCCGGCGGACCAGCACGCCGGAGGTGAACCAGCCGAGGTTCAGGGTGTCCGGGTCGAGCAGGGTGCCGAGTTTCGGGTACGCGGTGTTGAGGACCTGGAAGCCCCGGTCGAGCCGGTATCCGTCGACCTCGTCGGTGGCTACCCGGCCGCCGATCCGGTCGCCGGCCTCGACCAGTCGCCAGGGTACGCCGGCGCGGTGCAGGCGGCGGGCGGCGGCCAGGCCGGCCAGGCCGCCGCCGACGATGACGACGTCGGGGTCAGCGGGCATCGGTCGGTCTCTCCTCGGGTTGGGGAGCGCGGGACAGTCGGCCCGGCCACCAGATCCGGGGGCCGAGGTCGTGGGCGAGCGCGGGGACCAGCAGCGACCGGACCACGATGGTGTCGATGAGGACGCCGACCGCGACCGCGACGCCGAGTTCCACCAGCACCACCAGCGGGAGTACGGCCAGCGCGGAGAAGGTGGCGGCGAGGACGACCCCGGCGGACGTGATGACGCCGCCGGTCACCACCAGCCCGTGCCGGACGCCGGGTCGGGTGCCCCGCCGGACCGACTCCTGCCGGACCCGGCTCATCAGGAAGATGTTGTAGTCGATGCCGAGCGCGACCAGGAAGACGAAGGCGAACAGCGGGAAGGACGCGTCGACACCGGGGAAGTCGAACAGGTACCGGAAGACCAGCGCGCACAGCCCGAGGGTGGCCGCGTACGACAGCAGCACGGTGAGGATCAGCAGCAGCGGGGCGAGCAGGGCGCGCAGCAGCAGGGCCAGGATCAGCGCGATCACCGCCAGCACCACCGGGATGATCACGTTCTGGTCGCGGGTGGCCGCGTCCGAGGTGTCCACGTTGATGGCGGTGAAGCCGCCGACCACCGCGTCGGCCCCGGGTACCCGGTGCACGGCCTCCCGCAGGTCACGGATGGTGCGTTCGGCGGCGTCGCTGTCCGGTGGGTCGGCGAGGGTGGCCTCGAGTTCGATCCGTCCGTCGACCACCCTGGGCGGGGCGGCCGGGTCGGGCGGGCCGGCGGTGTCCCCGGTGACCGGACGGACGGCGGCCACCCCGGGTACGCCCCGGGCCACCTCGGCGACCTGCTGGGCGGTCTGCTGCCGGGTGAAGATGGTGGCCGGGCTGCCGGTGCCGCCCGGGTAGTGCCGGGCGATCACCTCCTGCCCGGCGACCGAGTCGGTGCGGGTGGTGAACAGGTCGGACTGGCCGAGGGTGGTCGCGCCCAACTGGGTGAGACCGAGCGCGAGGACGGCCAGCGCGACGGCGGTGACCAGCCAGACCGGCCGGGCCCGGCGGGCCACGAAGTCGGCGATCCGGGTCCAGAGGCGGTGTTCGGTCTGCGGGTCGGCCCGGTCGGGGTGCGGTACCCGGGGCCAGAACGCCCAGCGTCCGCCGAGGACCAGCAGGGCGGGCAGGAAGGTGAGCATCACCAGCAGGGTGGCGGCGATGCCGATGGCGGCGACCGGCCCGAGGGCCCGGTTGGAGTTGAGGCTGGACAGCAGCAGGCAGAGCAGGCTGGCGATGGTGGTGCCGCCGGAGGCGACGATGGCCGGGGCGGCGCCCCGCCAGGCGGCGCGCATGGCGGCCGGGGGTCGGTCGTGCCGGTGCAGTTCCTCCCGGTACCGGGCGATCAGCAGCAGCGCGTAGTCGGTGCCGGCCCCGAAGACCAGTACGGTGAGGATGCCCTGCGCCTGCCCGTTCAGCTTGACCACGCCGGCGTCGGCGAGCAGGTACACGAAGACGGCGGCGAGGGCGAAGGACATGCCGGCGGCGAGCAGCGGGGCGATCCAGAGCACCGGGCTGCGGTAGACGATCAGCAGGATGACCAGCACCACGACCAGGGTGACCACGAGCAGGGTGCCGTCGATGGCGGTGAAGACCTCGATCAGGTCGGCGAGCAGTCCGGCCGGTCCGGCCACGTTGACGGTCAGCCCGCCGGATCCGTTGCCGGCGATGCGCCGTAGCTCGTCGACGACCTCGCTGATCCGTTCCCCCGCCGAGTCGTCGATCGGAACGACCACCTGGAGGGCCTGGCCGTCCTCGCTGGGGATGGGCGGGGGCAGCGGGCCGACCACCCCGGGCACCCGGGCGAACTCGGCCGCGTCGGCGGCGGCCTGTTGGCGGTCGGCGGCGGTGATGCCGCTGGTGCGTTCGTACACCACCAGGGCGGGGGTGGTCGGTTCCTTGACGAAGCCGGCGGCCAGGTCCTGGGCCCGGGTCGCTTCGGCGTCGGTGGGGAGGAAGGCGGCGTTGTCGTTGGTGGCGACGTCGCCGAGCTTGCCCGCGTACGGGCCGGCGACCGCGCCGACCACCAGCCAGCCGAGCACGACGGCCACCGCGACCAGCGTGGCCGTGCCGTGCCGCGGTTTCCCGGCCATCTCCCCCCGTCCGTACCGGAAGCGACGCATGAATCGACGCAGCCGGAGTCTAAGCCGACACTGGTCATCCTGCCGGGCGGTGCGGCGCCACGGGGCAAAACCGGCGGTACGGGAGCGGCGCGGGAGCGAAACCGGGGGTCGAGGCCGAGCGCCGGGCCGGGGATACGACGAAGCCCGCCGGGAGTGACCGACGGGCTGAGGAGTGGAGAAGCTCCCCCGTTTGGACTCGAACCAAAAACCTGCCGGTTAACAGCCGGCTGCTCTGCCAATTGAGCTACGGGGGATCGCGTCCCGGTGCGGATCTCTCCGCTCGGTGCGACGGGACAAGAGTACAGGACTCCGGGGGGTGTTGGTCCAGGGGGTTACCCGGCAACAGTCCAGGGGGTTACCCGGCAACTTAGAAACGCCACGAAGGCGGACAAATCGTCATCCGGGCGCAAGGAGGTATGAGCGCGGAGCAGGATGGGTAGTTAGCTGCCGACAGCGGAAGCAGGCGCGACACGACCGCCTCGGCCGGATTCCCGGCACGGGGTCGGTGGCGCGTCAGGTACGAAGGGAGCCGCCATGCGCGGAAAGATCATGTTCCTTGGCGGGCTGGCTGCGGGATTCGTCCTGGGCGCCCGTGCCGGCCGGGAGAAGTACGAGGAGCTGGTCGTACGGGGCCGCAAGGTGCTGGACCACCCGACCGTGCAGGAGGCGGCGGGCGTCGCCCAGGCTCAGGCGAACCGGCTCTACAGCGAGGGCAAGGACAAGCTCAGCCACTCGAAGCTGGGTGAGAAGCTGGCCACCGGCAACGGCGACCGGCAGCAGCTCACCTCGGCCGACGACGCGTTCGCTGGCACGCCGGCCACCGTCGGCGCGAAGACGGGGGCCACCACCGGGACCACCGCCGGCGGCACGTCGTCGGTCGGCAGCACCGGACCGGGCAGCACCAACCGCAGCAAGCCGACCGGGGCGGGGAACACCCCCGCCTGACATAACCGATCCGTAGCGGGCCGGTCACCTTCGGGTGGCCGGCCCGCTGTCGTGTGCGCGGCGACTCACCATCAGCGCTGTTCAGCCCACTTTTGTTTCAGGGAGCGAAAGTAGGAGCACTTCCAAAAAAACTCCTCCCTTCGGCTACTTCTCTTTCGGCGGTGTCACAAATATGGTCCTGCTACGAACCTGGCCAGGCTCTCAACCCGCTAACCACCCTCCTCAGCCCGTCCCCGGCTGAGGCGGACCCGCCTCCCCAGAGCGAGGTTCGATGCGCAGACCGATCGGCCGCAGGGCCGCCACCCACCTCAGCCTTCTCGCCCTCGTCGGGGCGAGCCTGGTGGCGACGACGCCACCACAACCGGCTCCGGCACTCGCTGCCGCCACCACCACCCCCGCCTCCCCCAACGGCATCCAGTACAAGGTCCTCGTCTTCACCAAGTCCTCCGGCGGCAACCACGCCGCCACCGCCGCCGGCGTGCAGGCCGTGCGGCAGCTCGGCAAGGACCGGCGGTTCACCGTCGAGGTCACCGACGACGCCCGCAAGTTCGACGAGGCGCACCTCAAGCAGTTCCGCGCGGTGGTCTTCCTGAACACCGCCGGTGACGTCCTCAACGACACCCAGCAGGCCGCCTTCGAGCAGTACTACCGTGAGGGCGGTGGCTTCGTCGGCGTGCACTCGGCCATCGAGGCCGAACCCGAGTGGTCCTTCCTGACCGACGTCCTCGGTACCCGCGCCACCGGGGCCGCCGAGGTCAGCCCGGCCACCATCACCGTCGCCGACCGGGTGCACCCGGCCTCGGAGGCCCTGCCGGAGCGCTGGCAGCACACCGACCGGTGGTACAACTTCGCGACCAACGTCCGTGGCGTCTCGCACGTGCTCGCCACGGTGGACGAGAAGACGTACACCGGTGGCACCATGGGCTTCGACCACCCGGTCACCTGGTGCAAGGACTACCAGGGCGGCCGGTCCTTCTACACCGGGCTGGGCGCCACCGCGCAGAGCTTCCGCAGCGTGGACACCCAGGCCCACCTGGGCGGGGCGATCCAGTGGGCCGCCGGGGTGACCGACGGCGACTGCGGCGCGACCGTGTGGGCGAACTACCAGATGACCGTGGTCGGGGCGCAGCCCAACGTCAACGAGCCGATCGGGTTCGACGTGCTCCCGGACGGCCGGGTGATCCAGACCGACCGGCGCGGCGGCGTCCGCCTGCACGACGCGACGACCAACGAGACCACCGTGTTGGCCCAGATCCCGGTCTACACCCACAGCGAAGACGGGATGTACGGCCCGGCGATCGACAACGACTTCGCCAACAACAAGTGGGTCTACCTGTACTACGCCCCACCGCTGGACACCCCCACCGGCGCGGCGCCGGTCACCAGCACCGACCCGAACGCGTGGGAACAGTGGAAGGGCTACTTCCAGCTCTCCCGGTTCAAGTTCGTCGACGGGCCGAACCCGTCGCTGGACGTGAGCACCGAGCAGAAGATCATGCAGGTCCCGGTGGACCGGGGCGCCTGCTGCCACGTGGCCGGTGACATCGCCTTCGACTCGAAGAACAACCTCTGGCTGGTCACCGGCGACGACACCCCGTCCGGGGCGGGCGGCTCGGGCGGCTTCTCCCCGCACAACGACTCGGTCAGCGCCACCGGCGTCTACCAGCCGCCGTTCGCGGACGCCCGGCGTACCTCGTCGAACACCAACGACCTGCGGGGCAAGATCCTGCGGATCAGCGTCCAGCCGGACGGCAGCTACACCATCCCCTCCGGGAACATGTTCCCGGAGGCGCAGGACCCGGGTGACAAGACCCGCCCGGAAATCTACGCGATGGGCCTGCGGAACCCGTTCCGGATCACCCTCGACAAGAACGACGTCGCGTACATCACCGACTACTCCCCCGACTCCTCCACCGCCGCTGTCGGGCGGGGGCCGGCGGGCACCGGTCGGATGATGGTGGTCGACGCGCCGGCGAACTACGGCTGGCCGCTGTGTGTGCAGCCGAACCTGCCGTACATCGAAATGAACTGGACCACCAGCCCGATCTCGCCGGTCGCGCCGTTCGACTGCGCGGCACCGAAGAACACCTCGCGGCACAACACCGGTCTGACCGCCCTGCCGGCGGTGAAGAAGTCGGAGCTGTGGTACTCGTTCCAGGCGCCCACGCCGTGCCCGGAGTCGTACCTGTCGACGCCGACGCAGACCTGTCCGGTGCTCTTCCCGGAGCTGGGCACCGGCGGGGTCGGCCCGCACGGCGCGGCGAAGTACGACTACGACCCGAACCTGGCGTCGGAGACCAAGTTCCCCGAGTACTTCGACCAGTCGATCATCTTCGGCGAGTTCACCCGGGACACCCTGAAGGAGGTCCGGCTCGACGCCAACGGTGACATCCTGAAGATCAACAACCTGTTGAACTGCGGGCCGGCGCCCGCGACCCCGGCCCGGCCGTTCCTCTGCGACAACCCGATGGACATGCGCTGGGGCGCGGACGGCAACCTCTACCTGCTGACCTACGGCGACGGCTTCTTCAACATCAACCCCGACGCGGCGATGCTGAAGTTCAGCTACGTCAAGGGTCTGCGCGCCCCCAACGCGGTGCTCAACGCCACCCCGACCAACGGACGCGCGCCGCTGACCGTCGCCTTCTCCAGCGAAGGGTCGAACGACCCCGACCCGGCCGACTCGATCTCGTTCGCCTGGGACTTCGACGGCAACGGCACCACCGACTCGATCGACCCGAACCCGTCGTTCACCTACACCACCAACGGCGTCTACACGGCGCGGTTGACGGTGACCGACTCCAGCGGGAAGTCCTCGTCGGCCAACACCACCATCACCGTCGGCAACACCGCGCCGACCGTCACCGTCACCACCCCCGTCGAGGGCGGCTTCTTCGAGTGGGGCGACAACATCCCGTTCACCGTCACCGTCACCGACCCGGAGGACGGGCCGGTCGACTGCTCCAAGGTCGAGGTCACCTTCGTCCTCGGGCACGACGAGCACGGCCACGGCGGGGCCAACACCTTCGGATGCTCCGGCGTGCTGCCGACCGACCCGGACGACGCCTCACACGGCGGCTACATCTTCGGGGTCATCAGCGCGTCGTACACCGACAAGGGCGCCAACGGTCAGCCCGCGTTGACCACCGTGGACCAGCAGATCATCCAGGCCAAGTTGCAGCAGGTCGAGTTCGCCCGGGAGCAGTCCGGCACCACCGTCGGCAACACCGGTGACGTCGGCGGCGGGCAGCAGCGCGGCAGCCTCGACCCGGGTGACTGGATCGCCATTAACGGCACCGTGAACCTGACGAACATGCAGTCGGTCACGCTGCGTACCTCCGGCGGCAGCGCCGCCACCGCCGGTCAGCCCCGGTTCGGCGTCGAGTTCCGGCTCGACTCCCCCACCGGCCCGCTGCTGACCACCGCCACGGTCAACGCGACCACCGGCAACACCGCCTTCACCAGCACCACCGTCCCGTTCACCGACCCGGGTGGCAGCCGCCGGCTCTACCTGGTCTTCACCACCGTCCCCGGTGGTCCGACCAGCGGTTTCGGCAACCTCAACTGGGTCCAGTTCACCGGCCAGGGCATCGGCGTCACGCCCTGACCTCCGACCGGGGGTGGGATCGACTGCGGCGGTCCCACCCCCGGCAACCACCACCAACCGGCAGGCCCACCACGTCCGTCCGGGCCGCCACCACCCCATCAAGGAAGGCAGCACCTGACATGAGCGACAACCAGCAGGGCATGAGCCGCCGTCGGCTGCTCGGCACCGCCGCCGGTGTGGCCGGCGCGGCGGCCCTCGGCGCCACCGGGATCTCCGGCACCGCCAGCGCCGCCAACGGCGTCCTGGTCCCGCCCGGCAAGCGCGGCATCATCCTCTACAGCGTCCGGGACCGGATCTCCGCCGTCCCGGACGACAGCGGCGTCCCGTACGGCTTCGAGCGGGTGCTGGGCCGGCTGGCCGAGATCGGCTACAAGGAGATCGAGTTCGCCGGCTACAACCAGAACACCTCGATCCTGGGCCGGCAGATCACCGCCGCCGAGATCCGCAAGATCCTGGACGACAACGGGCTGCGGGCCAACGGCAGCCACGCCTCCGTCCCGAGCACCATCACCCCGACCACCCTCGCCGCGTTCGAGGCGCAGCTCGACATCGCCGCGACCCTCGGGATGAACTACATCGGCACCGGCTCGGACCCGACCAACAGCAACTACAAGGCCGACTGGGACGCCGCCGCCGAGCGGTGGAACATCCTGGGCGAGCTGGCCGCCAGCCGCGGCCTCAAGCTCTACACCCACAACCACGACGCCGCGTACAACTTCCTGCTGGACAGCGGCCCGCTGGACGCCCTGGGTCGGCCGACCCGCTCGTCCGGCATCCGGAAGCTGGAGTACTTCTTCGAGCAGACCAACCCGGAGCACGTCTTCTTCGAGCTGGACATCTACTGGGCGCACGTGGCCCAGCACCGGTGGCACACCTACACCGACCCGGACGGTGTGGCCCAGACCAACATCTTCGACCCGCTGGCCATGGTGCGGGCCCGGACCATGCGGTTCCCGCTGTTCCACGCCAAGGACGGCAAGCGCAACCCCAACGTCACCAACGGGTACGAGTTCGCGCCGCTCGGCCAGGGTGACATCGACTACGGCAACTTCTTCGCCAACATGGGCGCGAAGGGATACCACAACCCGATGTGGGAGCAGGACAACGCGCCGGGCGGCACCGCCGACCCGGGCCGGTCGCTGCGCTACGCCGAGATCAGCTACCAGCACATGTCGAAGCTGCGCGGCTGAGAACCGAACGGCCCGGGGCCGGGTCCGGATGATTCCGGACCCGGCCCCGGCCGGTTGTGCGGCGGGGCCGTTCCGGTACGCCCGGACCCAGCCCCGCCGAGCGTTCTCAGTCCTTGCTGCTGAACGCGGCGTCGAAGGCCGCCGACGGGGCGTCGAAGGCGAGCCGGCGGACGAACTGGAGCGCCTCGGGCGCGCCGACCAGCCGGTCCATTCCGGCGTCCTCCCACTCGATCGAGATCGGCCCGTCGTAGCCGATCGCGTTCAACGCCCGGAAGCAGTCCTCCCACGGCACGTCACCGTGGCCGGTGGAGACGAAGTCCCAGCCGCGCCGCAGGTCCGCCCAGGGCAGGTGGGACGCGAGCCGGCCCCGCCGCCCGTCACCGGTACGCACCTTCGCGTCCTTGCAGTCGACGTGGTAGATCCGGTCGGCGAAGTCGAAGATGAAGTTCACCGGGTCCAGCTCCTGCCAGACGAAGTGCGACGGGTCCCAGTTCAGGCCGAACGCCGGCCGGTGCCCGATCGCCTCCAGGGTCCGCTTGGTGGTCCAGTAGTCGTAGGCGATCTCACTGGGGTGTACCTCGTGGGCGAAGCGCACACCCACCTCGTCGAAGACGTCGAGGATCGGGTTCCACCGGTCGGCGAAGTCCTGGTAGCCGCGCTCGATCATGGCCGGCGGCACCGGCGGGAACATCGCCAGGGTGTGCCAGATCGACGAGCCGGTGAACCCGACGACGGTGTTCACGCCGAGCTTCGCGGCGGCCCGCGCGGTGTCCTTGATCTCCTCGGCGGCCCGCTGGCGGACCCCCTCGGGCTCCCCGTCGCCCCAGATCCGGGCCGGCAGGATGTCCTGGTGGCGCTCGTCGATCGGGTGGTCGCAGACCGCCTGGCCGACCAGGTGGTTGGAGATCGTGAAGACCTGGAGGTTGTACTTGGCCAGCGTCTCCTTCTTGCGCTCGACGTACGAGTCGTCGGCGAGCGCCTTGTCGACCTCGAAGTGGTCGCCCCAGCAGGCGATCTCCAGCCCGTCGTAGCCCCACTCCGAGGCCAGCCGGCAGACCTCCTCGAACGGCAGATCGGCCCACTGGCCGGTGAAGAGCGTGATCGGTCGCGCCATGGTCCTTCTTCTCCCCTGATCTGGACGGGGGATTCCGGTGGGTGCGGGACCGGGGCGAGGGTGACCGGCCCCGGGACACGGGGCCAGGCCGCTGCGGTGGGCCGGCGGGCGCGTACGCACCTGGAACCCAGCGGGTTGCGCCTCCCGCCGGGTCACCGGCCGCCGACGACGGCTGCCGCTGCCCACTCTAGGACCGTCGCCGCCGCGGGGGAAGGCCCGATCCGGGGACTCTCCCGCCGGGCCGGGCGACGCGGCCGTCATGACGGCCGGAGCCCCCGCTGCCGGTCCGGGCCGGCAGCGGGGGCTCCGTCTTCACCTACCGGGTCAGGGCAGGGTCCACTTCTGGTTCGCGCCGCCGTGGCAGGACCACAGGTGGACCGCCTGACCGTCGGTGGCGCTGTTGTTGGAGACGTCCAGGCACTTGCCGGTCGCCGGGTTACGCAGCGAGCCGTCCGCCTGGGCGGACCAGTTCTGCGGGCCGCCGCCGCTGCAGGTCCAGAGCTGGATCTTCGTGCCGTCGGCCGACGCGCCGGCGTTGACGTCCAGGCACTTGTTCAGCGCCTTGATCGGGCCGTTCGGCGTCACCGTCCACTGCTGGCCGGTCGCACCGTTGCAGGTGAAGATCTGGATCTGCGTGCCGTCCGTCGACGAGCCGTTCCGCACGTCCAGGCACTTGCCGCCCAGCCCGACGATCCGTCCCCCGGTGCCGGGGTCGGGGTTGGTGCCGGAGCGGACGAGGGTGAACTCGTCGATGTCGAACAGGCTGCCGCCGGAGCCGGTGAACGTCAGGTACAGGTTCTGGCTGCCGGACGGGACCCCGGACAGGTTGGCGGTGACCGTGGTGAAGCTGTCCCAGCTGCCGGTGACGGGCACCGCGACCTGGCCGAGCACGGTGCCGGTGGGCGAGCCGGTACGGACCTGGATGGTGCCGCCGGCCCCGGCGGAGGCGGTCCGGGCGCGCAGCGCGGTGACCCCGGTCAGGTTGACCGACTGGTACGCGGTCCAGTCGCCCGGATCGATGTAGCCGACGGCCTGTCCGCCGTTGGCGGAGGACTTGGAGACCTTGGTGACCCCGCTGGCCGAGGTGTACGCCTCGGCCTGGACGACGGTGTTGCCGCCCGGCGGCGGGGTGGTGCCCAGTTCCTTGATCCGGATGTTGCGGAACGAGACGTCGTCACCGGTGCCGTGGTTCTGGATGCCGATGTGGCCGGCCAGCCCTCGGGCCGGGTCGGTGTTGGTGAAGTCGTTGATCTTCGTACCGTTGAGGAAGACCTGGAGGCGTTCCCCCTCGACCAGCAGTTCGTAGCTGTTCCACTCGCCCGGTGGGTTCAGTGCGGCGTCCCGGGCGGCGATGTCGGCGGACTTCACCCCGTAGATCGCGCCGGTGGTCCGGTCGGCCGCGTCGGTGGCGTCGATCTGGACCTCGTAGCCGCTCGCCAGGGCCCCGTCCGGGCTGCTGCCGGCCGGGAAGCCGAGGACCACGCCGGAGTTGTCGTCGCCGGGCATCCGCCAGTCCAGCTTCAGCGAGTAGCTGGCGAACTCCTTGGCGCTGTACCAGAGCATTCCCATGCCACCCACGGAGGTGAGGGTGGCGTCGCTGTTGGTGAAGCTGCCCGGCCCGGCCTGGGTCCAGCCGGTGGTGGAGCCGTTGTAGAGGGCGGTGTAGCCGGTCTCCGGACGGCAGTCCGCCTTGGCCCGACCGGACGCGTACCGGATGCCGCCGAGCAGGTGCGACCGGAACGCCGCCTCCGAGTACGACGCCTGGGTGTGGCCCAGGCCGGTGTAGAACGACCGACCGGAGTTGACCGTCTTGCACCAGGAGATCGGATGGTCACCACCCATCGACCCGCCCGAGTACGACGACTCGTCCAGGGCGGCGAGGACCCGGGCCGAGGACCGGGGGTTGGCCCGGAAGTTGTACCACTCGTCGGTGCGGGTCCAGTTGGACGACAGGTGGCCGGTGGCCGGGTGGGCCCGGTTCTCGACCTTGATGGTGGCCTGCTGGATGGCCGGGTGGGAGGAGAAGTAGCCGCCCACCAGGTTGCCGTAGTAGGACCAGTCGTACTCGGTGTCGGACGCCGAGTGGACGCCGACGTAGCCGCCGCCGCCGTTGACGTACGACTCGAAGGCGGTCTGCTGGCTGGCGTCCAGGACGTCACCGGTGGTGTTGAGGAAGATCACCGCCTCGTACTGGGCCAGGTTCGCCGTGGTGAACCGGGACGCGTCCTCGGTCGCGGTGACGGTGAAGTTGTTCGCCGTGCCGAGTTCCCGGATCGCCTGGATGCCCACGGCGATCGAATCGTGCCGGAACCCGGCGGTCTTCGAGAACACCAGCACGTCGTACGGAGCGTCCGCCGCACTGGCCGGGGTGGCAGGGGTGGTGCAGGCGAGCACCGCGGCGGCGGCGGTGACCGCGCCGAGGGCGGATCGGAGGAGTCTGCGCATGTCGCTCTCCCAACGGAGGGTCAGGCGGGGTCCTCACCGGTGATTATCCGGCAGGGACCCCGTCCTTGCTGGTTACGGCAGGGTCCACTTCTGGTTGGCGCCACCGTGGCAGGTCCACAGGTGGACCGCCTGACCGTCGGTGGCGCTGTTGTTGGAGACGTCCAGGCACTTGCCGGTCGCCGCGTTGCGCAGCGAGCCGTCCGCCTGCGCGGACCAGTTCTGGTTCCCGCCGCCGTTGCAGCTCCAGATCTGGATCTTCGTACCGTCGGCCGACGCGCCGGCGTTGACGTCCAGGCACTTGCCCAGCGCCTTGATCGGGCCGTTCGGCGTCACCGTCCACTGCTGCCCGGCGGCACCGTTGCAGGTGAAGATCTGCACCTGGGTGCCGTCCGTCGACGAGCCGTTCCGCACGTCCAGGCACTTGCCGCCCAGCCCGACGATCTGCCCGCCGGGGGCCGGGTTGGTGGTGCCGGTGTTGAGCGTGAAGGTGTCGACGTCGTACAGGAAGCCGGTGCCGCTGCCGGCGAACGTCAGGTACAGGGTGGTGGTGCCGGACGGCGGGCCGGCGACGGTCCCGGTGACGTTGGTGAAGGTCTCCCAACCGCCGGTCACCGGCACGGTCGCCGAGCCGAGCACGGTGCCGGTGGGCGACCCCGCCCGGACCTGGATGGTGCCGCCGGCCCCGGCCGAGGAGACCCGGGCGCTGAACGAGGTGACGTTGGCCAGCCGGTACGGCTCGAACGCGATCCAGTCCCCGTTGTTGATGTCACCGACGGTCATGCCGCCCTCGGCGGCGGTCTTGCTGTACGTCAGCACCCCGGAGGAGGTCTTGTAGTGCTCCGCCTGCCGCTTGCGCGGCTGGAGGATGTGCTGCTTGTGGGTGGTCAGCCCACCGGCGTCGGTGTACTCGGCGTCGAAGATGCCGAAGACGTTCGCCGCGTCGTCGTGCTCGCCGTCGACCGGGATGGTCACCGAGCCGGAGCAGCCGGTGTGCGAGCTGATCGCGTGGCCGTGCTGGTCGTGGCCCAGCACGTAGGTCAGCTTGACCTTGGTGCAGTCGATGGTGCCGTCCTCCGGGTCGGTGACGGTGATGCTGAACGGCACCGTCTCCCCGTACGAGAACAGGGTGCCGTTGACCGGGCCGTTGATGGTGACCGTGGGGGCGGTGTTGCCGACGCCGATCTGCACGCTGGCGGTGCCGGTCGCGCCCTGCGGGTCACGGACGGTCAGGGTGACGTTGTAGGTGCCGTTGGCGGTGAACGTCTTGCTCGGGTTCGCCGCCGTCGAGGTGGTGCCGTCGCCGAACGCCCACGAGTAGCTGAGCGCCCCGCCCTCCGGGTCCGACGACCCGGCCGACGAGAAGTTCACCGTCAACGGGGCCTGCCCGGACGTCCGGTCGGCGGTCGCCACCGCGGTCGGCGCGCGGTTGTTGCCGCTGCCGACGTAGTCGTACCGGTACAGCGCCGAGTTGGCGTCACCGCTGTAGTAGCCGGTGCCGTAGTCGAGGACGTACAGCGCGCCGTCCGGGCCGAACGCCTGGTCCATGACCTGCTTGCCGTTCCACGGGAACGACGAGTCGATGGTGCCCCGGGAGCCGTCGGCGTTGACGTGGATCGGCTTGATCCAGCCCCGGCCGAACTCGCCGGCGAAGAACTGCCCGTCGAACGACTGCGGCCACTTGGTGGTGGAGGGGTTGTTCGCGTCGTACCGGTAGACCGGTCCGGCGGACGGGGACTCGGAGCCGCCGCCGAACTCGGGCGGGCTGCCGGAGTCGCCGGCGTACTTGATCCAGGACGACTTGGCGGCCGCCAGGGTGGTCAGGCCGCTGTTGCGGAACGAGTTGTTGGTGGGGCCGCCGGTGCAGTTGTACTTCGCGCCGGCGGTGTTGTTGCCGAAGTCCCACTCCGCGTACGTCTCGGTGCTGGTGTTGGTGCCGGTGCAGTACGGCCAGCCGTAGTTGCCCGGACCGGTCACCCGGTTGAACTCCACCTGCCCGCTCGGCCCACGGTTGCTGGTGGTGCCGGCGTCCGGGCCGTAGTCACCGACGTAGACCACCCCGGTGGCCTTGTCCACGCTCATCCGGAACGGGTTACGGAACCCCATCGCGTAGATCTCCGGACGGGTCCGCGCGGTACCCGGCGCGAACATGTTCCCCGCCGGGATGGAGTAGCTTCCGTCCGCGTTCACCTTGATCCGCAGGATCTTGCCCCGCAGATCGTTGGTGTTCCCGGCGCTACGCTGCGCGTCGTACGCCGGGTTGCGGTTGGTCCGCTCGTCCAGCGGGGAGTACCCGGCGGACTCGAACGGGTTGGTGTCGTCACCGGTCGACAGGTACAGGTTCCCGGCCGCGTCGAAGTCGATGTCCCCACCGGCGTGGCAGCAGATACCCCGGTCGGCGGCCACGTCCAGAATGTTCACCTGGCTGGACGTGTTGAGCGTCCAGTTGGCGTTGAGGGTGAACCGGGACAACCGGTTCACGCCCTGCCAGGCGGAGAAGTCGGTCCCGGTGCTCGGGGCGTTGCCACCCGGGGTGTTCAGTGGCGGGGCGTAGTACAGGTAGATGTGCCGGTTGGTGGCGAAGTTCGGGTCGACCCCGACGCCCTGCAGACCGTCTTCGTCGTGGGTGTAGACGGGGATGGTGCCGACCACGGTGGTGGTGCCGGCCGCGTCGGTGCGACGCAGCGTGCCGTTGCGGGCGGTGTGCAGCACCGACCGGTCCGGCAGCACCGCCATCGTCATCGGCTCGCCCATCTCGGCGACGCCCTTGGCCAGGGTGACCTGCTGGAAGTCGCTGGCGTTGATCGGGTGGGCGGCGGCGGGGGAACCACCGGCCGCGAGGGTGACCAGGCCGGCCGTGGCCACCAGGAGCAGCGCGGAGCCGGCCGACGATAGTCGTCGGCCGAGCCTGCTGTCGGATCTGGACATGGTGAGGGGTCCGTCCCTTCCTGACTGCTGAATGCCAGGCAGGGCGCGCCGTCGCGCCGGGTGCCGTAGCTGGGGGTTGCGGGGGTGCCGCAGCTCCGTCCCGGCCGACCGTGCCCATGGACCCACGGCGACACACGCTCGCGGGTCACCCTGTCGGTGGTGATCCGCGCCCTCGGTTCACCTCAACGAAACATCGCCGTGACGATGAAACATTAAACCGAATCGATTCGACTGTCTACATCTTCCCGACCCGGCACCCTAACTTCCGTCCACATTGCGCAAAGTTGACCCTTCCGTTACCGCAACGGCGCGACCGCTGCCCGGAGGCGGGCCCCGGCCGTCTCCGGGGAGATCGACCGGGGCCCGCCCGACGGACTACGGCAGGGTCCACTTCTGGTTGGCGGCCGACAGACAGGTCCACAGGTGGACCGCCTGACCGTCGGTGGCGCTGTTGTTCGACACGTCCAGACACTTGCCCGACTGCGGGTTCCGCAGCGTGCCGTCCGCCTGCGCCGACCAGTTCTGCGCCCCGCTGCCGTTACACGTCCACAGCTGGATCTTCGTACCGTCGGCCGAACCACCACCCGACACGTCCAGGCACTTGCCCAGCGCCTTCACCGTGCTGTTCGGCGTCACCGACCAGGTCTGCGCGGCCGAACCGTTGCAGGTCCAGATCTGGATCTGGGTACCGTCGGCGGTCGCCGCGTTCCGCACGTCCAGGCACTTGCCGGCCAGCCCCACGATCGGGCCGGTGCCCGGGGTACCGGGGGTGCCGCCGCCCCGGACCAGGGTGAAGTCGTCCACGTCGAACAGGCCGGTCCCGGAACCGGTGAAGGTCAGGTGCACGGTCTGCGTACCGGTGGGCACCCCGGTCAGGGTGGTGCTGACGTCGGCGTACGTGGTCCAGCTTCCGGTGTTGGGCACCGCCACCTGGCCGAGCAACGGGCCGGTGGGCGAACCGGTACGGATGCCGATGGTGCCGCCCGCCCCACCCGAGACCACCCGGGCCCGGAACGAGGTGACCCCGGTCAGGTCCAGGCCCTGGTACGCGGCCCAGTCGCCCGGGTCGACGTACCCGAGGGTCTGCCCGCCGTTGGCTCCCGCCTTGGTGAACGGGGTGACCCCGCTGGCCGAGCTGAACGCCTCGGCCTGCACGGTGGTGTTGCCGCCCGGCGGCGGGGTACCGCCCAACTCTTTGATCCGGACGTTGCGGAACGACACGTCGTCGCCCGTACCGTGGTTCTGGAGCCCGATGTGGCCGGCGAGCGAGCGGGCCGGGTCGGTGTTGGTGAAGTCGTTGATCTTCCGCCCGTTGAGGAAGACCTGGAGCCGTTCCCCCTCGACCAGCAGCTCGTAGCTGTTCCACTCCCCCGGCGGGTTCAGCGCGGCGTCCCGGGCGGCGAGGTCGGCGGACTTGAAGGTGTAGACCGCGCCGGTGGTCCGGTCCGCCGCGTCGGTGGCGTCGATCTGGATCTCGTACCCGTTGTTCACCGCCGACCAGGGGTCGGTCGACGGCGGGAAGCCGATGAAGACGCCCGAGTTGTCGTCGCCGGGCATCCGCCAGTCCAGCTTCAGCGAGTAGTTGGTGAACTGCTTGGCGCTGTACCAGTACAGGCCCATGCCGCCGACCGAGGTGAGGGTGGCGTCGGCGTTGGTGAAGCTGCCCGGCCCGGCCTGCGACCAGCCGGTGGTGGAGCCGTTGTAGAGGGCGGTGTAGCCGGTCTCCGGACGGCAGTCCGCCTTGGCCCGACCGGACGCGTACCGGATGCCGCCGAGCAGGTGCGACCGGAACGCCGCCTCCGAGTACGACGCCTGGGTGTGCCCCAGCCCGGTGTAGAACGACCGCCCGGAGTTCACCGTCTTGCACCAGGAGATCGGATGGTCACCACCCATCGACCCGCCCGAGTACGACGACTCGTCCAGGGTGGCCAGGACCCGCGCGCCCGAACGCGGATTGGTCTGGTAGTTGTACCACTCGTCGGTGCGGGTCCAGGTCTGCGGCAGGTGCCCGGTGGCCGGGTGCGCCCGGTTCTCGACCTTGATGTTCGCCTGCTGGATGGCCGGATGCGAGGCGAAGTACCCACCGACCAGGCTGCCGTAGTACGACCAGCCGTACTCGGTGTCGGCGGCGGAGTGCACGCCCACGTAGCCGCCGCCGCCGTTGACGTACGACTCGAAGGCGGTCTGCTGGCTGGCGTCCAGGACGTCACCGGTGGTGTTGAGGAAGATCACCGCCTCGTACTGGGCCAGGTTCGCCGTGGTGAACCGGCTGGCGTCCTCGGTCGCGGTGACGGTGAAGTTGTTCGCCGTGCCGAGTTCCCGGATCGCCTGGATGCCCACGGCGATCGAGTCGTGCCGGAACCCGGCGGTCTTCGAGAACACCAGCACGTCGTACGGGGCATCCGCCGCACTGGCCGGAGTAGCGGACGTGGTAGCGGCGAGCACCGCGGCGGCGGCGGTCACCACGCCGAGGGCGGATCGAAGGAGTCTGCGCATGTCACTCTCCCGAACGGGGGTGGGGGTGGTCGCCGGGGGCCCCTGCGAACAGGTGCCCCCGGCGCGCGGGTTACGGCAGGGTCCACTTCTGGTTGGCGGCGGCGAGACAGGTCCACAGGTGGACCGCCTGACCGTCGGTGGCGCTGTTGTTCGACACGTCCAGGCACTTGCCCGACTGCGGGTTCCGCAGCGTGCCGTCCGCCTGCGCCGACCAGTTCTGTGCCGCGGTGCCGTTGCACGTCCAGAGCTGGATCTTCGTACCGTCGGCGGTGCCGCCACCCGACACGTCCAGGCACTTGCCCAGCGCCTTCACCGTGCTGTTCGGCGTCACCGACCAGGTCTGCGCGGCGGTGCCGTTGCAGGTCCAGATCTGGATCTGGGTACCGTCGGCGGTCGCCGCGTTCCGCACGTCCAGGCACTTGCCGCCGAGCCCGACGATCGGGCCGGTACCGGCGGTGGCGCCGCTGGTGACGAAGGTGAACGAGTCGATGTCGAACAGCGCCCCGGTGCCACCGGCGAAGGTGAGGTAGAGCGTGCCGGTGCTGGCCGGCGCGCCGGAGATGGTGCCGGTGACCGTGGTGAAGACGTCCCAACCGCCGGTCACCGGTACCGTCGCCTGACCCAGCACGGTGCCGGTGGGCGAACCCGTCCGCACCTGGATGGTGCCGCCGGCCCCGGCCGAGGAGACCCGGGCGCTGAACGAGGTGGCCTTGTCCAGCCGGTACGGCTCGAACGCGATCCAGTCCCCGTTGTCGATGCTGCCGACGGTCCGGCCGCCCTCGGCGGTGGCCTTGTCGTGCAGGCCCACCCCGGAGAAGGTCTTGTAGTGCTCCGCCTGCCGCTTGCGCGGCTGGAGGGTGTGCTGCTTGTGGGTGGTCAGCCCACCGGCGTCGGTGTACTCGGCGTCGAAGATCGCGAAGATGTTCGCCGCGTCGTCGTGTTCCCCGTCGACCGGGATGGTGATCGAGCCGGAGCAGCCGTTCTTCGAGGTGATCTGGTGGCCGTGCTGGTCGTGCCCGAGTACGTAGGTCATCTTGACCTTGGCGCAGTCGATGGTGCCGTCCTCGGGGTCGGTGACGGTGATGCTGAACGGCACGGTGTCGCCGTAGGAGAACAGCGAACCGTTGGCCGGGCCGGTGATGGTGACGGTCGGGGCGGTGTTGCCGACGCCGATCTGCACGCTGGCGGTGCCGGTCGCGCCCTGCGGGTCACGGACGGTCAGGGTGACGTTGTAGGTGCCGTTGGCGGTGAACGTCTTGCTCGGGTTCGCCGCCGTGGACGTGGTGCCGTCGCCGAACGCCCACGAGTAGCTGAGCGCCCCACCCTCCGGGTCCGACGACCCGGCCGACGAGAAGTTCACCGTCAACGGGGCCGCCCCGGAGGTCTTGTCGGCGGCGGCGACGGCGGTCGGCGCACGGTTGCCACCGGCCACGTAGTCGTACCGGTACAGCGCCGAGTTGGCGTCGCCGTTGAAGTAGCCGGTGCCGTAGTCGAGGACGTACAGCGCGCCGTCCGGGCCGAACGCGGAGTCCATCACCTGCTTGCCGTTCCAGGGGAAGGACGCGTCGATCGCGCCGGGCGAACCGTCGGCGTTCAGGTGGATCGGCTTGATCCAGCCCCGGCCCAGCTCGGCGGCGAAGAACTGCCCGTCGAAGGACTGCGGGAACTTCGTGGTGGACGGGTTCGACGCGCTGTACCGGTAGACCGGGCCGGCCATCGGCGACTCGGAGCCGCCACCGAACTCCGGCGGGCTGCCGGCGTCCCCGGCGTACCGGATCCAGGCCGGCTTCGCCCCGGGCAGGGTGGGCAGACCGGTGTTCCGGAACGAGTTGTTGGTCGGCCCGCCCGTGCAGTTGTACTTGGCCCCGGCGGTGCCGGCGGCGAAGTCCCACTCCGCGTACGTCTCGGTGGCGGTGTTGGTGCCGGTGCAGTACGGCCAGCCGTAGTTGCCCGGACCGGTGACCCGGTTGAACTCCACCTGCCCGCTGGGGCCGCGCGTGCTGGTGGTGCCGGAGTCCGGGCCGTAGTCACCGACGTAGACGACGCCGGTGGCCTTGTCCACGCTCATCCGGAACGGGTTACGGAAGCCCATCGCGTAGATCTCCGGACGGGTCCGCGCGGTACCCGGCGCGAACATGTTCCCGGCCGGGATGGAGTAGCTTCCGTCCGCGTTCACCTTGATCCGCAGGATCTTGCCCCGCAGGTCGTTGGTGTTCGCCGCACTGCGCTGGGCGTCGTACGCCGGGTTGCGGTTGGTGCGCTCGTCGATCGGGGCGTAACCGGCCGAGTCGAACGGGTTGGTGTCGTCCCCGGTCGACAGGTACAGGTTCCCGGCCGCGTCGAAGTCGATGTCCCCGCCGACGTGGCAGCAGATGCCCCGGTCGGCCGGCACGTCGAGGACGTTGACCTGGCTGGACGTGTTCAACGTCCAGTTGGCGTTGAGGGTGAACCGGGACAACCGGTTCACGCCCTGCCAGGCGGAGAAGTCGGTGCCGGTGGCCGGGGCGTCCCCGGCGGGGGTGGACAGCGGCGGGGCGTAGTACAGGTAGATGTGCCGGTTGGTGGCGAAGTTCGGGTCGACCCCGACGCCCTGGAGGCCCTCCTCGTCGTGGGTGTAGACGGGGATGGTGCCGACCACGGTGGTGGTGCCGGCCGCGTCGGTGCGACGCAGCGTGCCGTTGCGGGCGGTGTGCAGCACGGAGCGGTCGGGTAGCACCGCGATGGTCATGGGTTCGCCGACCTCGGCGACGCCCTTGGCCAGGGTGACCTGCTGGAAGTCGGTGGGGGTGATGGTGTGGGCCTGGGCGGGGGCCGGGCCGCCGAGGGCGACCAGCCCGGCGGCGGCCACCAGCAGCAGCGCGGAGCCGACCGAGGTGAGCCGCCGGCCGGATGCGCCGTCGTGTGTGGACACTGTCTGTCCGTCCCTTCCTGACGTTCGAATGCCAGGGCGGGGCGCGCGCCGTCGCGCCGGATGCCGTAGCGGGGGAGGACGGTCGATGGGTCACCGCGCCGCCGGTTCACCTCGCCGAAACACTTTCGTGATGGCGAAGACATTAAGCTTTTTCGATCCCGCTGTCCATACCTTCTGCCCAACCACATCGGACTTTCGCTCGAACCACGAAAAGTCCCCGCCGTCGCAGCACAGGGCCGGGACGGCGGGGACCGGGAAACGCGGGTCAGGACTGGCGGTGGATGGTCTGGGTGGCGAGGTCGGCCAGCACCTGTCGGGCCTCCGGCGTGACCGGGGCGCGGTCCAGGGCGGCCAGGGCGGCGTCCGCGCGTACCGCGATCATCTGCTCGATCTGGTCCCGCGCGCCGGTGGACAGGATGATCTCGCGCAGCTCGGCCGCGCCGCCACCGTCCAGGTCCGGGTTGCCGAACAGCTCCCGCAGCCGGGCGGTCTGCGCCCGGTCGGCGGCGTCCCGGGCCAACGCCATCATCACCGTCGGCTTGCCCTCCCGCAGATCGTCCAGGACCGACTTGCCGGTCACCGCCGGATCACCGAAGACCCCGAGCACGTCGTCCCGGAGCTGGAACGCGTCCCCGAGCGGATCACCGAACTCGGCCAGCGCGGCGAGCAGGTCCGCGTCCGCCCCGGCCAGCGCCGCGCCGATCTGCAACGGACGGGTCACCGTGTACCGGGCCGCCTTCATCCGGATCACCGTCAGCGCGCTCGCCACCGAGCCGTCACCGACCCCGGACACCAGGTCGAGGTACTCCCCCGCGATCACCTCGGTACGCATCCGGGCGAAGACGCCGTACCCCCGGTGCACCTCCTCGACGCTCAGCCCGCACTCGTGGAACATCTGGTCCGACCAGGCCGCGCAGAGGTCACCGCAGAGCAGCGCGGTGTTCCGCCCGTACGACGCCGGATCGCCCCGCCAGGACGACCGGCTGTGCAGGTCGGCGAAGAGCCGGTGCACCGACGGCTCGCCCCGGCGCTGGTCGCTGCCGTCCAGGATGTCGTCGTGGATCAGCGCGAACGCGTGGAACAACTCCAGCGCCGCCGCGGCGGCCACGATCGGGGTACCGTCCGGCCCGCCCGCTCCCCGCCACCCCCAGTAGCAGAACAGTGGACGCAGCCGCTTCCCGCCGGCCAGCACGAACCGGTGCAGCGTGGTGAAGACGCCCCGGGGCGCGCCGTCCGGCCAGTCCGGGTCCTGCCGTTCCAGGAAGGCGGTCAGCTCGGCGTCGAAGCGGGCCCGCAACCGGCCGGCGTCGGTCGGCGACTCGGCGGTGACCGTCATCAGCCGGCCTCTTCCGGCGAACCCGCCGGCGACACCTCCGCCGCCTCCCCCGACGCGACCGGACCGGACGACACCGGATCCGTCGCGGCCGGGCCGGACGGGGCCGTCGGCGACAGGCCGGCCAGCTCCAGCAGCAGGCCCTTGACCCCGGTCGCCTCGACCCGCTCCCGGACGGCCGCCGGATCGGAGCAGAGCAGCACCGGGGCGTCCGCGTCGTCGGTGGGCAGCCGGCCGTGCGAGCCGCGTACCGCCCGCGCACCGGCGTCCAGGCCCACCACGCTCATCAGGTACCGCATGCCGAGCTTCTTGCGGGCCAGCGCCACCCCGGCCCGGCGTTTCGCCGCCGCCGGCGCGGCCGGGTCGAACAACAGCTCCGCCGGGTCGTACCCGGGTTTACGGTGGATCTCCACCAGCCGGGCGAAGTCCGGGGCCCGCCGGTCGTCCAGCCAGTAGTAGTAGGTGAACCACGCCGCCGGCTCGGCCACCAGCACCAGCTCACCGGCCCGCTCGTGGTCCAACCCGTGCGCCGCCTTGCCCTCGGCGTCCAACACCTCCGCCACCCCGGGCAGGCCGGCACAGAGCTTCGCCACCAGCGGCACGTCGGCCGGGTCCCGCACGTACACGTGGGCGACCTGGTGGTCCGCCACGGCGAACGCCCGGGACGTCCACGGGTCCAGGTACTCCATGCCGTCCTGGGTGTGCACCCGGAGCAGCCCCTCGGCCCGCAGCAGCCGGTTGACGTGCACCGGCTGCGAGACCTCGGTGATGCCGTACTCGGAGAGCACCACCACCGTCGCGTCCCGGCGGCGGGCGGCGTCCAGCAGCGGACCGAGCACCCCGTCCAGCTCGGTCGCGGCGGCGGCCGCCTGCGGCGCGGACGGGCCGAACCGTTGCAGGTCGTAGTCCAGGTGCGGGACGTACACCAGGGTCAGGTCCGGGTCGTGGTCGGCCATCACCTGCTCGGCGGCCCGGCAGATCCACGTCGACGAGGCGATCCCCGCCCCCGGCCCCCAGTAGGTGAACAGCGGGAAGGTGCCCAGCTTCGCGGTCAGCCGGTCGTGCAGCTCCGGCGGGTCGGTGTAGCAGTCCGGCTCCTTGCGACCGTCGGCGTAGTAGACCGGCCGGGGGGTCACCGTCCAGTCCACGTCCGCGCCCATCGCGTACCACCAGCAGATGTTGGCGACCGTGTAGCCGGGCCGGGCCCGGCGGGCGGCGTCCCACAGCTTGTCCCCGCCGACCAGGGCGTTGTGCTGCCGCCACAGCAGCACCTCGCCCAGGTCCCGGAAGTACCAGCCGTTGCCGACGATGCCGTGCCCGGCCGGCAGCTCGCCGGTGAGGAAGGTCGACTGCGCGGAACAGGTCACCGCCGGCAGCACCGTGCCCAACGGCGCGGTGAACCCGCCGTCGGCCACCGACCGCAGGTTCGGCATGTGGGCCAGCAACCGGGGGGTCAGGCCCACCACGTTCAACACGACCAGTTTGCGGGTCACGAGTTCCTGCCTTTCGTTCGCGACTGCGGGGCTCGCAGAACCGGCTCACTCCTCGCGCTCACCGGGAGGTCACTCCCACCGGCGCGGTCAGGCCCAGCGCCGTCAGCTCGTCCCGGGTGAAGGCCAGTTCGGCGGCGATCCCGGTGGCCAGCTCCGCGTCGGTGCGCGGCCGCCGCGCCTCCGGCAGCACCCCCCAGGTGTACGTCTCGACGTCGAGGTGGTCGCAGCCGGCCACCGGACCGCCGAGCAGCCCGGCCAGCGCGGCACGCAGCACCGGCACGGTGGACGCCAGCGGCGGCTCCGGCGGGGCGTGCAGCGGCACGTGGTAGTGCACCCGCCAGGCGTCCGGCAGGCCGGCGTCCAGCGCGGCGTCCAGGTCGTCGGCGGCGTACGCCGGGTCGGCCGGGTCGTAGCCGTGCGCGCAGCGCGCCGACCGGGTCTGGTGCAGGAACCTCGGCTCCACCCAGCGGCGCAGCTCCTCGGCGTCAGCGACCGGGTCGGCCGCCTCGATCGCCGCGGACACCTGCACCTTCACCACCGGCAGGCCGGCGTCGCGCAGCCGGGTCAGCGCGGTGACCGGGTCCTCCCAGGCGCAGGCCAGATGGGCCAGGTCCAGGCAGATCCCGATCCGTTCCGGGTCCACCCCGGCCAGCGCGGTGGCCGCCTGACCGGTGCTCTCCACCACGCAGCCCGGCTCCGGTTCGAAACCCACCCGCACCGGCCGGCCGGTGTCCCGCTCGATACCGGCCAGCCCGACGGCCAGCTCGTCCAGCCGGCGGCGGGCCGCGTCGGCCCGGTCGGCGTCCCACGGGGTCCGCCAGGCCAGCGGCAGGGTGGACACCGAGCCCCGGGCCGCGTCGTCGGGCAGCAGGTCGGCCAGGACCCGGGCCAGGTCCAGGGTGTACGCCAGCCGCTCGGAGGTGGTCCAGTCCGGGTGGTACACGTCGCCCTTGACCACCGGGGCCTGGAACGCCGCGTACGGGAAGCCGTTGAGGGTGACCACCTCCAGCCCGCGTACGGTCAGCTCCCGGCGGAGCCGGCCCCGGGCCGCCGGGTCGGCGGCCAGCTCGGCGGCGGCCGGCGCGGCCAGCCACAGCCCGAGCCCGAGCCGGTCGGTGCCGAGGCGTTCCCGCACCGGCACCGCGTACGTGTCGAGCTGGGCGAGCACCCCGGTCAGCTCCTCGGCCGGGTGGACGTTGGTGCAGTAGCTGACGTGGACGGTGCTGCCGTCGGCGTGCCGCAGCCGCATCACGAGCCCCCGCGCAGGATCGAGTTGCCCTCGAAGGTGGGCTCCGGGGCGTCCAGGTCGGTCAGGTCCAGCCGGCCGGACTGCCCGTAGAACTCCACCGGGTTGCGCCACAGCACCCGGTCCACGTCGTCGTCGCTGAACCCGGCCAGCAGCATCGCCTCGCCGGTGGCCCGGGTGAGCAGCGGGTCCGAGCGTCCCCAGTCGGCGGCCGAGTTCACCAGCATCCGTTCGGTGCCGTACCGGCGCAGCAGTTCCACCATGCGCGGCGGCGACATCTTGGTGTCCGGGTAGATCGAGAAGCCGGCCCAGCAGCCGCTGTCCCGGACGATCTCGACGGTCACCTCGTTGAGGTGGTCGATCACCACCCGGCCCGGGTCGATGCCGGACTCGGCGACCACCGACAGGCTGCGCTCGGTGCCCCGGGCCTTGTCCCGGTGCGGGGTGTGCACCAGCGCCGGCAGGTCGTGCGCCACCGCCATGGCGAGCTGGGCGGCGAACACGTCGTCCTCCTCCGGGGTCATCGAGTCGTACCCGATCTCCCCGACCGCGACCACGCCGTCCTTCTCCAGGTAGCGCGGCAGCAGGTCGAGCACCGGACGGCAGCGCGGGTCGTTGGCCTCCTTCGGGTTCAGCGCGATGGTGGCGTGGTGCCGGACGCCGAACTGCCCGGCCCGGAACGGCTCCCAGCCGACCAGCGAGTCGAAGTAGTCGGTGAACGACCCCGGGTTGGTGCGGGGCTGACCGAGCCAGAACGCCGGTTCGACGACCGCCCGGACCCCGGCGGCGGCCATCCGCTCGTAGTCGTCGGTGGTGCGGGACGTCATGTGGATGTGCGGGTCGAAGATTCGCATCGGGCCTCCCTGGGGCGGTGCGGGGCGTCACGCCTCCCGGGCGCTGAGCCGGTCGAGCAGTTCGGTGGCGTCGGCGGGCATCGTCCGGCCGGCGGCCCGGCGTTCGTCGGCCAGCCCGGCGAGCATCACGGCGAGTTCGGCGTCCGCGCGGTCGTCGAGGTCGGCGACCACGTCCAGCGGTACGCCCATGAACACGCACTTGAGCACCGCCTGCCGCCAGGCCGGCGGGTCCAGGTGCCGGGCGTACGGGCCGAGCGCGGCGGCCACCAGCCGGGTGTCGTTGGTGCGGATCGCGTCGTGCAGCAGCGGGACGGCCGCCGCGCCGACCGGCAGCAGCGGCAGGGCGCGCAGCACGGCCCGCTTCTCCGCCGCGTCACCCTGCTGGTAGCGGGCGGTGACCTGGTCGGCGTGGTCGGCGCGGAGCGCGGTCAGCAGCAGCACCCGGGCCGCCTCGTCGACCGTCCACCCGGGGGTTCCGTCCAGCGGCCCCCGCCCGCAGCGCCGACCGGCGGCGGCGAAGTACCGGCCGAGCGTGCCGGGGTCCGCCGCCACGTCCCGCAGCGCGCCCGCCAGCCACTCCGGATCGGGTACGCCCCGCAGCGCCGTGCGCAGTTGATCCGGTGTCATCCCGTCTCCCCTTTTCGTACTGGTGGGCTCGGCTCCGGCCGAGGTGGTCGCCGGGGCCGCTGCTACCGGGATTCCCTCCCTGCCGTGGCGGCGGCGCGGAGGAACTCCAGCGACCGGGTGGCGACGCCCGGCGCGTCGTGCGAGTGCCGGGGCAGCTCCACCGCGACCAGACCCCGGTAGCCGGCGTCGGCCAGCGCGCGCAGCACCGGCGGGAAGTCGATCTCGCCGGTGCCGAACTCCAGGTGCTCGTGCACCCCCCGGCGCATGTCGTCGATCTGCACGTTGACCAGGTGCTCCGCCACGGCGGTGACGCAGTCCGGCACCGGCAGCGGTTCCAGGCAGCGGCAGTGCCCGATGTCGAGGGTGATGCCGAAGGCCGGTGGCGCGCCGAGCGCGTCGCGCAGCCGCCGCCAGTCGGCGATCGACTCGACCAGCATGCCCGGCTCCGGTTCGAAGCCCAGCGGCACGCCGGCCCGGTCGGCGACCGCGACCACCTCGGCGCAGCCGGCGACCAGCCGGTCCCAGGCCAGGTCGGGGGCGACGGTGGCGGGGCGGACGCCGGCCCAGAACGAGACCGCCTCCGCGCCCAGGTCCGCGCCGATCTGCACGGCCCGGGTGAGGAAGTCGATCCGGCGGGCGTGGTCGTCGTGCAGCAGGGTCGGCGCGTGCTTCTGCCACGGGTCCAGCAGGTAGCGGGCCCCGGTCTCGACCACCACGGCCAGGCCGAGGCTCTCCAGCCGGCGGCGGACCGCGGCGGTCCGGTGGGCCAGTCCCGCCTCGAACGGGTCGAGGTGGCCGTGGTCCAGGGTGAGGGCGACCCCCTGGTAGCCGAGGTCGGCGAGGACGGCCAGCGCGTCGTCGAGGCGGTGGTTGGCGAAGCCGTTGGTGCCGTACCCGAACCGCAGCCGTCCGGTGCCGACCTCCGTCACCCCGGATGCGCCGGTCATGTCGGCGAGACCTTCCGGGCCAGCCGGCGGGCCAGTGGCGCGGCGGCGGCCACCGCCACCCCGAGCAGCCCGGCCCCGGCGCGGGCGGTCAGCGCGCCCTGGAGGGCGGGCAGACCGGTGATGCCGGCGCCGACGGCGGCCCGGACCTGGCCGGCGGACGGATCGGCGTACACCCGGGCCTGGGCGGCCCCGTACCGGGCGGCGTACCAGGCGGTCAGGGCGGCCGGCAGGGCCGCGCGGAGCGTGTCGGGGGTGCCGCGCAGCGCCGTGCGGAGCGTGTCCGGGGTGCCGCGCCGGCCCGCCGCGTCCAGCGGACCCCGGTCGGCGGCCCGTCCGGCGGTCGGCCCGGCGGCCCGTCCGGCGGTCGGCCTCTTCGTGCCGAGCACGGCGCTGGCCGCGACCACGGCGGTGCCGGCCAGGGTACGCACCGGCAGCCGCTGGTCCGCGCCGTCGACCTCACGCCGGGACAGCGCGGTGACCGTCCAGGTGTGCGCGGCGACGGTCAACGCCGCCGGCACGGCCCGGCCGACCCGGCCACCGGACGCGCCGAGCAGCACGTCCAGCCCCCGGCAGACGGCCATCACGGCGGGGCCGGCGGCGGTGTTCTTGGCGGCCAGGTCGTACCCCCACACGGCGGCGGCCAGCGGGACCGCGACGGCGGCGGCGCGCCGGCCCCCGGCGGCGGTGGCGAGCGCCACCCCGGCGGCGGTCAACCCGACGGCGAGGCCGAGCGCGGTACCCGGGGTCACCCGGCCGCTCGGGATCGGCCGGTCCGGCCGTTCCACCGCGTCCAGGTCCCGGTCGGCCCAGTCGTTGGCGGCCATGCCGGCCCAGTAGAGCAGCACCGACGCGCCGGCCAGGGCGGGCGTACCGGCACCGAGCGTCCCGGCGGCCGCCGCCCCGGCGAGCACGTCACCGGGGACGGAGAGGGCGGCCGGAGCCCGGACCAGCTCGGCGAGGTCAGCGGGCGTCGGCATCGGGACCTCCGGCGTGCAGTCGCGCGGCGTACGCGGTCAACCGCTGCCACTGCTCGGTGAGCGACCCGGTGGCCGCGTCGAGCGGGTCCTTGAAGAAGAAGGCCAGCTCGGCCAGGGGTCCGGTGTGGCCGGCGGCGTGCCCGGCGGCGGTGAGCCGGGCCAGGTCCAGCACCAGCGGGGCGGCCAGCGCCGAGTCACAGCCGTGCCAGGTGAACTCCATCCGCATGCCGGTGCCGAGGAACCCGCTGAAGGTGATCAGATCCCAGGCGGTCTTGAAGTCGCCCAGGTCCTCGACGTACTCGATGCGGGTGGTGCCCTGCGGCTGGTAGCCGAGCGTCTCGGCGAGGACGCGCTGTTTGCTGGCGGTCTTCGCGGCGTTGGCGGCCGGTTCGGCGAGGGTGGCGCCGTCCCCGCCGCCGAGCAGGTTGGTGCCCGACCAGGACCGCACGGCCAGGTTGCGCATCGCGAACATCGGGGCGAGCACCGACTTGACCAGGGTTTCCCCGGTCTTGCCGTCGTGCCCGGCGTACGGCAGGCCGCGTTCGGCGGCGAGCGCGGCCAGGGCGGGCAGCCGGGCTCCGGTCGACGGGGTGAAGTCGACGTACGGGCAGCCGGCGGTGAACGCCGCGTACGCGTACCGCGAGCTGGCCGGCAGCACGTCGTCGGGGCCGTCGAGGGCGGCCCGCAGGGCGACGGGGTCGGCGTGGGCGGGGTGCGGCACGGCGGCCGGTTCGGTGGCGGAGACGTTGACCACCACCACCCGGGCCAGCCGGTGCCGGTCCCGGAACGCCTCCAGGTCCCGCACCACCGCGGCGATCTGGGCGGCCTGGGTGCCGTCGACCGGGGCCGGGCGGATCTCCTCGTCGACGGCGGCGAGTTCGGGGCGGACGGCGTCGACCAGCCGGCCGGGGACCACGCCGGCGACGGCCAGCGCCTCGGCCTTCTTGGTCAGCGGGGTCTCGGCGACGTCGTGCCCGCCGAAGACCAGGTCGGCGAAGGAGGGCAGGGCGGGACCGCGGACGCCGGGCAGTTCCGTGACGCAGCCGGTCGGCCCGGTCAGCCCGGCACGCAGGGCGAGCGCCCCGACGATGCTGGTGGTCGCGACTGAGCCACGTGCCCCCACCAGCCAGACACCGGTACGCATGGTGCTCCCTCCGGGCGCAGTGACTTTCATGGATATCAGATGTCCGGCGGAGCGACACCTGCTGGGTCGGATGCCCGGCGGAGCGACATCTGGCGGGACGCCCCGTCCGCCCCTTCCGGTTCGGGGAGGCACCCCGTGCCGGCGTCGACGTCGGCGGCGTCGACGTCGGCCCGGGGACCCGGTCGGACGGGAACGGACGGGGCAGGTAGGCAGGGTCGGTCGGCGTCTCGACCCTGCCTCCCCCGCTTCGACCGGCTGGGACGCTGGCACCGTCCCGGCCGGACGTCTACCGGAGCGTGCCCCGGCCGGGGCGTCGACGGGTGGACGGGCGGATGTGGCCGGCCATCGGATCCTCCGGACTGCTCGGGGACTGTCGGGCCCGGCCCTCCGACGCGACCGGGGAATCCCGGTCCGGCCGCGTCGGAAGGCCGTCGTGCTGTCGTGCGCCACCTGGCCGGTACGGCCGGGTCGGGCACGCCCTTCCGGGCCGACCTCGTCCCGGCCGCGGGGCGCAACCGCGGCCGGCCCTCGCCGGTCGGTCCGGAAAGTCCTCGGGTGGCCCCGGCCGTCCCGGCCGGTGCCACGGTGGGTGGGGTTCGGTGCGGGGGTCGGCCGCGGTGACCCGCGGCCGACCCCCGCACCGGTCAGGCTGGTGCCGTCACCAGGGCCGGTTCCACCTCGGTCCAGGACGAACCGAGGTCCGCCGACCGGGTCACCGCGTCCAGCACCAGCTGGACCTGCAACGCGTCGGCGAACGAGGGAGCCGGGTCGGTGCCGGTGGCGACCGCCTCGACGAAGTCGCGCATCTGGTGGGTGAACGAGTGCTCGTAGCCGATGATGTGCCCCGGCGGCCACCAGGCCGACATGTACGGGTGGTCGCCCTCGGTGACCAGGATCCGGCTGAAGCCCTGCTCCGCGCCCGGTCGGGTGGCGTCGTAGAACTCCAGCTCGTTGAGGCGTTCCAGGTCGAACACCACGCTGCCGAGCGAGCCGTTGATCTCGACCCGCAGGGCGTTCTTCCGGCCGGTGGCGAACCGGCTCGCCTCGTACGTGGCCAGGGCGCCACCGTCGAGCCGGGCGACGAAGACCGCCGCGTCGTCGACGGTGACCGTTCCGGTGGCCGGGGCGGCACCGTCCGCGCCGTTCGCGCTCGCGGCGAGCCCGCTGGACTCGGCCGGCAGCGGCCGTTCCTTGACGAACGTCTCGGTCACCGCGCTCACGCCGGTGATCCGCTGCCCGGTCACGAACTGGGTCAGGTCGATGATGTGCGCGCCGATGTCGCCGAGCGCACCGGAGCCCGCCCTGTCCTTCTGCAACCGCCAGACCAGGGGGAACTGCGGATCCACGATCCAGTCCTGTAGGTAGACCGCCCGGACGTGCCGGACGACGCCCAGCCGTCCGCTGGCGATGAGGTCCCGCATCATGGTGACCGCGGGCACCCGACGGTAGTTGAACCCGCACATCGACCGGACCCCGGCGGCCTGGGCCTTCGCCGCCGCGGCGGTCATCGCCCGAGCCTCCTCGACCGTGTTCGCCAGCGGCTTCTCGCACAACACGTGCTTGCCGGCGGCCAGCGCGGCGAGCGCGATCTCGGCGTGGCTGTCGCCCGGTGTGCAGACGTCGACCACGTCGATGTCGTCCCGGGTGACCAGGTCACGCCAGTCGGTGGTGTACGCGTCCCAGCCGAGCCGGTCGGCGGCGTCGGCCACCTTTCCGGTGTCCCGGCCGCAGATCAGCGCCATCCGGGCCCGCGCCGGCAGGTCGTACACCCGGTTCACGGTGCGCCACGCCTGCGAGTGCGCGGCGCCCATGAACGCGTAGCCGACCAGACCGACACGCAGTTCTCTGTCTACAGTGGACAAGGTGGGTCTCCCCCCGTGTGTCAGAACCCGAGCTTGAGGTAGTCGCCCGCGTTCTCCTTGGTGATCGTCTCCGAGGCGAGCACGATCTCCTTCGGTACCTGGAGTTCCACCAGGTCGGACATGCCCTTGCCCTGACCGATCAGCCGGGCCAGCGAGATGGCCGAGGAGGCCATCGACGGGCTGTACGTGACGGTCGCCTTGAGCACGGTGTTGTCGGCCTGGATGTCCTCCATCGCCTTCTTCGAGCCGGCGCCGCCGACCATGAAGAACTCCTTGCGGCCGGACTGGTTGACCGCGGCGAGGACACCGATGCCCTGGTCGTCGTCGTGGTTCCAGATCGCGTCGATCTTCGGCAGGGCCTGGAGGAGACCGGTGGCCGCCTGCTGGCCGGAGTCGGCGGTGAACTCCGCCGGCCGCCGGTTGGCGACCTTGAAGCCGGACGCGGCCAGGGTGTCGGCGAAGCCCTTCGACCGCTCCTGGGTCAGCTCCAGCGAGTCGATGCCGGGGATCTCGCCGATGATCGGGTTGCTGACGCCCTTGGCCTGGAGCTGCGCGATGATGTAGGTCGCCGCGGCGACGCCCATGCCGTAGTTGTCGCCCTTGATCTGGGTCCGGTACGCGCGGGCGTCCGGGAAGGCCCGGTCCAGGTTGACCACCGGGATGCCGGCCTTCATCGCCTCCAGGCCGAACGCGTTGAGCTCCTTGCCGTCGTGCGGCAGCAGCACGATCACGTCGGGCTTCTGGGAGAGCAGGGTGGACAGCGCCGCCCGCTGGGCCGCCGCGTCCGCGCCGGCCTCGACGGTCTTGAACTCCACGTCGGAGTACGCGCCGGCCTGGGCCTTGGCGTTGTTGGTGATGGCGGCGATCCAGCCGTGGTCGGCGGCGGGCGCCGAGAAACCGATCGTGACGCGCTTGCCGGGCTCGGCGTTGCCGCCGGTCTCGGCGGCCTTGGTCTGCGCGGCGGTCGGCTCGGCCTCGTTGCTGGTGCAGCCGGCGAGCAGCGCGCCGGCACCGAGCGCGGCCGTGCCGAACAGCAGCCGGCGGCGCGACATGTCGCGGCTCTGCTGGGTCATGATGACCTCCTGTGTGCGGGGTGGTGGAGGAGTTCCGGAGTAAGGGTGTGTGCGTCCCGGCCACCGTCGATCGCGGGTGGCCGCCGGTTTGCTGTGCTGTCTGTCGTGGGTGGTGCGGGTGGAGCGGGGTGGTGGTGCGGGTGGTGCGGGGGTGGTGGAGCGGGGTGGTGCGGGGGGTCGTCGGGTGGGTCAGGCGGTGGTCGCCTTGTTCCGCTTGAGGAACCCGGTGACGCTGCGGAACTGGACCTGCTGGACCAGGACCGCGGCGACGATGATGCCGCCCTTGACCATGTTCTGGGCCTCGGTGGTGAGACCGTTGATGGCGAACAGGTTGGTGATGGTGGAGAAGATGATCACGCCGAGCAGGGAGCCGACGATGGTGCCCCGGCCGCCACTGAGCAGCGTCCCGCCGATGATCGCGGCGGCGATCGCGTCGAGTTCGTAGAGGTTGGCCATGGCCGCCTGGGCCGAGGTGGCCTGCGAGGTCAGCATGATCGCGGCGATGCCGCAGCAGACCCCGGAGAGGGCGTAGAGCATGACGGTGTGCCGCTTGACGTTGATGCCGGCGAGCCGGGCCGCCTCCGGGTTCCCGCCGACCGCGACGGTACGCCGGCCGAAGGTGGTGCGGTTGAGCAGCACCCACCCGGCGATCACCACGGCGGCGAGGATGTAGACCAGCAGCGGGATGCCGAGCACGTTGGTGCTGGCGATGCCGTTGATCGTGCTGTTGTTCGAGACCTGGGTCTGCTTCTGCGAGATCTCCGCCGCCAGGCCCCGGGCCGCGACCAGCATGGCCAGCGTGGCGATGAACGGTACGAGTTTGCCGTACGAGATGAGCAGGCCGTTGACCAGGCCGACGCCGAGCCCGACGACGAGCGCGGTGAAGATCATGCCACCGGCGCCGAAGCTCTGGGTGGCGAGCGTGGTGGCCCAGACCCCGGACAGCGCGACGATCGCGCCGACCGACAGGTCGATGCCGCCACCGATGATCACGAAGGTCATGCCCACGGTGACCACGCCGACCACCGAGGCCAGCTTCAGGATGGTGAGGAAGTTGTTCCACACCCAGTTGGAGTCACCGTAGAGGTCGGGCCGGGTGGCGATCCCGATGATCACCAGCACCACCAGCACGGCGATCAGGCCGAGGTTGCGTCGGGCGCCCTCGCCGCTGTCGCCCTTCCAGAAGGAGAGGCCGCTCCGGGGCGTCTCCCGGTGGGCCGCCGCCTCGGTGCCCGCCTTGCTGACCGGCGGCGACTGGGCCGGCAGGTCGGTGGGTCGCTCGGGGGTGGTTGTACCTGTCGCGTCGCTCATGCCGGCGCGCCTTCCATGAGGGACCCCGCCATCACGAGGTCGAGCACGGTGTTCTCGTCAAGTTCGCCGGCCGGCGCCTCGCGCACGACCCGCCCTTCGCGCATCACCAGCACCCGGTCGGCCAGACCGAGCACCTCGGGCACCTCGCTGGAGACCAGCAGCACCCCGACGCCCCGGGCGGCCAGCTCCCGGATCACCTGGTACAGCTCGGCCCGCGCGCCCACGTCCACACCCCGGGTCGGCTCGTCCAGCAGGAGCAGCTTCGTGTCGCCGAGCAGCCAGCGCCCGACCACCACCTTCTGCTGGTTGCCGCCGGAGAGGGTCCGCACCGGGCGGAGCACGTCCCGGGGACGCAGCTCGAGCACGTCGGCGATCCGGTTGGCCTCGGCCCGTTCCTTGCCGGTGTCGGTGAAGCCCAGCCGGGCGAACCGGCTGAACGTGGCGAGGGTGACGTTGCGGTAGATCGGCTCGCCGAGCAGGAGCGCCTGGCTCTTGCGCTCCTCCGGGGCCATTCCCATGCCGGCGCGGACCGCCGCGCCGACACTGCCCGGCCGCAGGCTGCGACCGGACACGGTCACCGTGCCCGCGTCGGCCCGGCGGGCCCCGAAGATCGTCTCCATCAGCTCGGACCGGCCGGAGCCGACCAGCCCGGCGATGCCGACGATCTCCCCGGCCCGGACCCGCAGCGACACGTCGGCGAACTCGCCGGCGCGGGTCAGCCCGTCCACCCGGAGCAGTTCGTCGCCCGCGGCGTCGTCGGCCGGGCGCTCCGGGAAGACGTACTCGATGCTGCGGCCGGTCATCCGGCTCACCAGGTCCCTGGTGGGGGTGTCCCGGGCGGAGAGGTCGGCCGCGGTGGTGCGGCCGTCCTTGAGCACGGTGACCCGGTCACCGATCTCGCGGATCTCCTCCATCCGGTGCGAGATGTAGATGACCGCGATGCCCTGCGCGGTCAGCTCCCGGATGATCCGGAACAGGTTGCCCACCTCGTCGTGGGCGAGCACCGCGCTCGGCTCGTCCATGATGATCAGCCGGGCCTCGTGGGAGAGGGCCCGCGCCATACTGACGATCTGCTTGCCCGCCGCCGGCAGCGACCGGACCATCCGGCCCGGCGGGATCTCGGCGTGGCCGAGCCGGCCGAGGATCTCCCGGGTCCGGCGGGCCATGTGGCCCCGGCGGACGAAGCCGAACCGCCGCGGCTCGTGGCCCAGGAACGCGTTCTCCGCCACCGACAGGTCCTCGACCAGGTCGAGTTCCTGGTAGATGGTGGCGATCCCGGCCTTCATCGCCGCCTGCGGGTTGGCGAAGGTGGTGGGTTCGCCCCGCCACTCCACCAGCCCGGAGTCCGGCTTGTGCACACCGGCCAGCACCTTGATCAGGGTGGACTTGCCGGCTCCGTTCTGGCCGAGCAGGCAGTGCACCTCGCCGGCCCGTACCTCGAGCTGCACCCCGTCCAACGCACGCACGCCGGGGAACGTCTTGACCACGTCGGTCAGTCTCAGCACCGTCTCTGCACTCATCGCCGTTCCTCCAACTGGTACGGATTGCCGCCGACCGGGGTGACCAGGGTGGGATCGGTCAGCACCCGCTCGACGGCGACGTGCGCGGCACCGAGGGCGGCGGCACCGAAGCCGAGGTCGGACGCGACGAACGCGCACCGCGACTCCTGCCCGGTGACCACCAGCCGGTCCAGTTCGGCCTGGGCGGCGGCCAGCACATGGATCCCGAGCCGGGCGAAGTAACCACCGAGCACGATCACCCGGGGGTTGAACACGTTGACCAGGGTCGCGCCGCCGATCCCGAGCCAGCGGCCGATCTCCTTCAGCGCCTGCGCCACCCGCAGGTCACCGTCGGCCAGCCGGCGTTCGATCTCGGTCAGCCGCTCCTCCGGGTCGGGCACGATCCCGTCCACGCCCAGCCCGTACGCGTGGTCGGGGGTGGCCATCCGCACCAGGGCGGCGAGACCGACCTTGGTCTCCCAGCAGCCGATGCGACCGCACCCGCACCGCTCGCCGTACGGGTCGACCAGCACGTGCCCGACCTCACCGGCGAAACCGTCCGCTCCCCGTACCAGCCGGCCAGCGGAGATGACACCGCCACCGACGCCGACCTCACCGGTCAGGTAGACCAGGTCCGGCACGCCGGCGGCGACGCCCCGGCTGAACTCGGCCAGGGCGGCGAGGTTGGCGTCGTTGTCGACGGTCACCGGCACGGTGGGGCGGGCCAGCGCCGCGGCGAGCCGCCCGACCACCGGGACGCCCCGCCAGCCGAGGTTGGGGGCGAAGACCACGGTGCCGGCGGCGACGTCGATCAGGCCGGGCACCGCGACGGTGATCCCGGCCGCGGTCGCCTTCGCCGCCTCGAACTCGGCGAGCGACGCCTCGGCGACCCGGGTCAACTCGTCCAGCGAGCGTTCGGGGCCGGAGCCCATCGCGTCGAAGCTGGCCCGCCGGTCCACCAGGACCCGTCCGGCCAGGTCGATGCCGTACGCCGCGATGTAGTCGACGTTGATCTCCAGCCCAAGGGCGCCGACCCGGGCGCCGTCCACGGTCACCGTGCGGCCGGGGCGTCCGACCGCGCCGTTGTGCGCGGGACCGGTCTCGTCGACCAGGCCCCGGGCCTGCAACTCGCTGACCAGGCTGGAGACCGTGGTCTTGTTGAGCCCGGTCTCGGTGGCGATCGCGGACCGCGACCGGGGACCGTGCTCGCTGAGGTGCCGCAGGACGAGGGACAGGTTGGAACGCCGCACCGTGGCCTGGTCGGCGGGCTCGCCCGCCGACCGGGCCCGGGCGAAGCCGTCGGCTCCGCCGCGTGCGGGTTCGAAACGCACCTCTGACCTCCGAAGTTAAATATTTTGGTGGGGCAACGAAAAAACTAAGGTCGAGCTGGCAGCCGATCAAGGGGCCGTTTCAGCGAAAGTTCATAACATTTCAGCAACGGGCTGGAAATACGGTCACGCTCTGTTCACCGACCCGGACCCGGGCGGCGGACGACACCGCGACCACGACGGCCAGCCCGGCGCAGCCGGCTCCCGCCGAACTCATGACGCCTCCAGGAAGGCGACGTCACTGGCCAGCACCGCCGCCCCGGCGACACCGGCCCGCTCCCCCAACTCGGAGAGCACCACCGGCAGGTTGCCGGTGGCCAACGGCAGCGACCGGCGGTAGACCACGCTGCGGATCTCGGCGAGCAGGATGTGCCCGAGCTGGGCCAACCCGCCACCGATCACGATCATGGACGGGTTGGTGAAGCTCACCAGCCCGGCCAGCACGCTACCGACCCGCCGCCCGCCGTCCCGGATCAACTGGATGCAGGCCACGTCCCCCTCGATCGCCCCCTCGGCGACGTCGAGGGCGGTGACCTCGCCCCGGGCGGCCAACCGGTCGGCCAGCGCCGGGGACGCGCCGCTGCGCGCGGCGGCCGTCGCGTCCTTGGCCAGCGCGGCACCACTGAACAGGGCCTCCAGGCAGCCCGCGTTGCCGCACGAACACATCGGACCGTGCGGGTCGACCTGGATGTGCCCGATGTCGCCGGCACAGCCGTCGGTGCCCCGGTAGACCTCGCCACTGAGGTAGATGCCGCACCCGATACCGGTGCCGATCTTGATGAAGAGGAAGTCGTCCACCGAGTGGGCGACTCCGCCGTGCCGCTCGCCGATGGCCATGATGTTGACGTCGTTGTCGACCACCGCCGGGCAGCCGTGCTCCCGGGTCAGCAGCTCCCGGACCGGGAACCGGTCCCAGCCCGGCATGATCGGCGGCGAGACCGGCACCCCGTCCCGGAAGCTCACCGGACCGGGCACCCCGACGCCGATCGCGTCGAGCCGCTCGTACGCGCCGTCGGCCTTGGCCTTGTGCAGCAGTTCGTTGACCCGGTGCAGGGTGGTCTTCGGCCCGGACCGGATGTCGGCCGACTCGGCGTACGCGGCGATCGGCTCCAGCCGGCCGTTGACCACCTCGACGTCGATCGAGCTGGCCCCCATGTCGACCGCCGCGAAGCGCAGCCGCGGGTTCAGCTCGACCAGGGTGGACCGTCGACCACCCCGGGACGCGGCCAGCCCGGCCTCGGCCACGTAGCCGAGCGCGACCAGCCGCTCCAACTCGGCGAGCAGCCGTGGACGCGGCATCTGGAGCCGGTCGGCCAGTTCGGCCCGGGACACCGCGCCCTCGTCGCGGAGCAACCGCAACAGGCGCAGGTGCAGGGGATCGACCGTCCGCACCGGGACTCACCTCGATTCGAGCCGTTCACACCGACGTGACGTCGTCGTGTTGTGCTCGACACAGTAGGAGCCTTCCGTAGCACGTGTCTAGAGCTTCGGCCGATCTGCCGCCAACTTTTGTTCGCAAGGACAAAAGCTACCGACACTTTTAGGAAATCCGGGCGCAACCCTCCGTACGACCCCGCTACCGGGTCGGCGTGTTCCGCTTCTTGCGGAGCTTCCGGTCGTCGCGCAGCTCGACGTACGGCTCCTGGTCCGGGGAGTGCCCGGCCGCGATCGCCCGGCTGCGTTCGAGTTCCGCGTCGAACTCCGCGCCGAGCAGGATGGCGATGTTGCTCAGCCAGAGCCAGACCAGGAAGACGATCACGCCGGCCAGCGCCCCGTACGTCTTGTTGTACGACGCGAAGTTGGTGACGTAGAGCGCGAACAGGCCGGAGATCACCAGCCAGATCAGCACCGCGAGCGCCCCGCCCGGACTGACCCAGCGGAACCCGCCGTGCCGGGCGTTCGGCGACGCCCAGTAGAGGATGGCGAACATCAGGCTGACCAGCACCAGCAGCACCGGCCACTTGGCGACGTTCCACACCGCGACAGCCGTCGAGCCGAGCCCGATCGCGTCCCCGGCCGCCTCGGCGAGCCGACCGGTGAAGACCACGATCACCGCGCTGAGCAGCAGCATCACCCCGATCACGGCGGTCACCCCGACCCGGATCGGCAGGGTCTTCCAGATCGGCCGCCCCTCCGGCACGTCGTAGATGGCGTTCGAGGCGCGCATGAACGCGGCGACGTAGCCGGACGCCGACCAGAACGCGGCGAGCAGACCGACCACCGCCGCGACGCTGGCCAGGCCGCCGGCGCTGCCCGCCTGGTCGATGGCGCCCTCGATGATGGTGCGGATGTTCTCCTCCGGAACCGCCTCGGCGACCGTGTCCCGGACCTCGTCGGTGGCGCTCTCGCCGAGCAGCCCGAGCAGGGACACCAGCACCAGCAGACCGGGGAAGATCGACAGCACCCCGTAGTAGGTCAGCGCCGCCGCCCAGTCGGTCAGGCCGTCGTCGGAGAACTCCCGGACCGTACGGCGCAACGCCGCCGACCAGCCGGCGCCGGACAGGTCCGTCGGGCTGTCCGGTCCCTCGTCCGGGCCGACCGGGCGGTCCCGTCCCGCCCCGGGCCGCCCCTCCCGGTGCGGTTCCGCCCGCCGGCCCGGGAGGTCGGTGCCGGACCGCTGGTTCGGGACGTCGCCGTCGGTCCGCCGGCCCGGCACGCCGCTGTCGGGCCGCTGGTTCGGGACGTCGCTCTCCGTCCGCCCGCTCGGGACGTCGCTGTCGGTCCGCTGTCCGGGTGGCCGGTGGTCACCGCGCTCGGTGGCGGTCACGGAGCGGTCGCGGTGCGGCTGCGGCCCACGGCCGGAGGACTCGTCGGAGGCCATCGCCCCTCCCTCGGATCGGCTGACTCCCCCTCGTCATGCCCCCGACCACCCCGCCGGTAACCACTACTTGTAAAGGAGTCCACCCATCCGGCGGGACGCCACCACCAGACACAGCACCAGCAGCGCGCCGAGATAGAGCACGTCGACCAGCCAACCCCACCCCGGGGTGCCCAGCGTCACGTGCCGGATCAGGTGCACCGCGCGGTACAGCGGGGTCACCTCCACCAGCCACCGCAGCAGGGCCGGGTACGCCTGGGCGGGCACGAACGTGCCGGAGAACAGGAACAGCGTGAACTGCGCCGACCCGAGCAGGTCGAAATCCTGCCAGCTCCGCATCAGGGTGGCCACGGCCATGCCCAGCGCGCCGAAGGCGAAGCCGACCAGCACCGCCGCCGGCAACGCGGTCAACGCGCGCAGCACGCTGGTCAGGTCCAACGCCACCATCACCGCGAGGAACGCCGCCGAGTACAGCGACCCCCGGACCATCGCCCAGGCCAGCTCACCGAGGGCGATCTCGAACGGCTGCACCGGGGTGGCGATCACCCCGTCGTACAGCTTCATGTACTTCATCTTGCCGAAGAAGTTGAAGGTGGTCTCGGCGAGCGCGCCGGTCATCGCCGACGCGGCGAGCAGCGCCGGGGCGACGAACGTCGCGTACGAGACGACCCGGCCGTCGGGCAGGGTGAAGTCGCCGACCAGCGCCCCCACCCCGATGCCGATGGAGAACAGGTAGAACACCGGCTCCAGGAAGCCGGAGAACAGCACCAGCCAGTACGAGGTGCCGAGCGTGACGATGTTGCGCTCGGTCACCGAGAGCGCACGACGGGTCGACCCGGGGTGCAGCAGCCGGGGCAGGACCAGAGCGACCATGTGGCCCTCCCTAGACGACGAGCTTGCGGTGGAACCGGCGGCGGGCGAACAGCCAGCCGGCCACCGCCCACGCCGTCAGGTAGAGGACGTGCCCGGGGACCGACCACTGCGCGGCCACCCCGAGCGTGGCGGCCCGGCACAGGTCGACGCCGTGCCAGAGCGGGGTGGCGTACGCCAGCCAGCGCAGCGCGACCGGCAGCGACTCCACCGGGAAGAAGATCCCGGCGAACAGGGTCGCCGGGATCACCGCGAAGCGGAACAGCAGCGCGAGGTAGCTGTCGCCGGGCACCCAGGCGGTGTACGCGAAGACCAGCGGGGCCATCGCCAGCCCGAGCAGCAGCAGCACCGGCAGCACGGTCAGCGCCCACACCGAGTGCAGCACCCCGAACAGGGCGGCCACCGCCAGGAACGCGGCACCGGCGGTCAGCACCCGGAACAGCACGAACAGCAGGTGGCCGCCGAGGATGTCGCCCACCCGCAGCGGGGCGGCGCTCTGCGCGTAGTAGAGCTTGGTCCAGTGGAAGCTGCTGTGCACCGGCCAGGTCGACTCGGCCACCGCCACCTGGAACGCGGTGGAGGCGACCAGGCCGGGCAGGATCCAGTCGAGGTACGGCACCCCGCCCACGCCCTGGTCGACGTACGCGCCGACCCCGACACCGAAGCCGAGCACGGTGAGCAGCGGCAGCAGGAACGACGAGAAGACGCTGGACCGCCAGGTGCGTCGGTAGCCGACCAGGTGGTACGCCAGCACCGCCAGGGCCGGCACCCTCGGCAGCGCCGGCCGGGCCGCCGCCCGCGCCCGGGCCGGGTGGGTACGGATGGTCATGTCAGTCCACCAGGGTCCGGCCGGTGAGGTGCAGGAAGACGTCCTCCAGGCTGCTGCGGCGGACCAGCACGCTGGCCGGGGTGAGCCCCCGCGCGTGCACCTCGCCGACGGCGGCGTCCCCGTCGGCGACGTAGAGCAGGATGCGGTCCGGCAGCACCTCGACCCGCTCGCCGAGCCCGTCGAGCTTGCCGGCGAACGCCTCCTGCGACTCGGCGGCGAAGCGCAGTTCCACCACCTCCCGGGTGGAGTGCCGCTCGATCAGCGCCCGGGGCGCGCCCTCGGCGACGATCCGACCGCCGTCCATCACCACCAGGCGGTCGCAGAGCTGCTCCGCCTCGTCCATGTAGTGGGTGGTGAGCACCAGCGTCACACCCTGCTGTTTGAGCCGGAACAACCGCTCCCACACCAGGTGCCGGGCCTGCGGGTCGAGCCCGGTGGTCGGCTCGTCGAGCAGGACGATGTCCGGCTCGTTGACCAGGGCACGGGCGATCGTCAACCGGCGCTTCATGCCCCCGGAGAGCGGCTCGACCTTGCTGTCGGCCCGCTCGCCGAGCTGCACGAAGTCGAGCAGCTCGGCGGCGCGTTCCCGGGCCACCCGGCGCGGGATGCCGAAGTAGCGCGCGTAGGTGGTGAGATTCTCCCGGACGGTCAGCTCCGGGTCGAGATTGTCCAACTGCGGGCAGACCCCGAGCCGGGCCCGGATCGCCGGGCCGTCACGCACCGGGTCCATACCGAGGATGCGCAGCTCACCGCCGCTGGGTGGGGAGACACAGCCGACCATCCGCATGGTCGAGGACTTGCCCGCGCCGTTGGGCCCGAGGAAACCGAACGCCTCACCGGCCCGGACCTCGACGTCGATGCCGTCGACGGCGGTGAAGTCGCCGAACCGTTTCACCAACCCGCGCGCGCTGATCAACGCCTGCCCCGTCGTCACGTCCCGACCCTAGCCGGCACCCCCGACAACCTCACCGGCTTTTCCGCGCCCGGCCGGCAACCGCCGGCCGCCCGGCTGCCCCGGCGGTGGTCGGATCCCGCTGCGGCGGCGGTGGTCGGAGCTGCCTGCGGAAACGGCGGTCGGCGGGCCCGGGGAGAACGGCGGTTCAGACGTCGGCGGGGGCGGTGGCGGCGCGGGCCTCGGCGACCAGCCGGTCGGTCTCGGCGACCACCTCGGCGTCGTCGGCCGGGGTGCCCGGGTCGTACCGGACGGTCCAGGTCAGACCGTCCACGCCGGCCACCCGGCGGGCCGCGATCCGGCCCGCGCCGCCGGGCACCGGGTGGTGCGTGGTGTACGCCACCGACCGGGTCACCCGGGCGCGTACCTGGTGCGGCAGGTCACCCGGGTCGAGCAGCAGGAACGTCTCGACGGGCGCGTCGGCGACCACCAGGTAGCCGTCCCGCTCGGCGGCCGGCTCGGCCGGGGTGACGGTCAGCTCCCGGCCGGACCAGACCGCCTTGAGGATGTCGTGCCAGCCCAGCCGGGCGTCCCGGCCGGGCAGCCAGAGCCCGAGGTTGGTGGCGACCGCCGCGCCGTCGTCGGCGTCCCCGACGGCGGCCCAGGCGAGCACCCGCTCGGACGGGGCCAGCGCCGGGCGGTGCCGGGCGGGCAGCTTGCGCCGACGGTTGAACAGTCCCATCACAGTCCTCCCGCGGCCTGTTCGCGCAGCGCCCGGGCGTGCTGCTCCAACGACAGCAGCTCCCCGAAGAGCGCGAAGTACTCGTCCTTGTTCGCCACCGGGTTGATCCGCTGGATCTTCGACTTGAGGTCCTTGATCCGGGCGGTCACCGAACCCCACTGCAACTGGGCCAGCGTGATCGAGACGTACCGGGGGTCGGGTTCGCCGTCGATCCGCAGCGGCTCCACGGCCAGTTCGGCGACCAGCGCCTGGGCGGCCAGGTCGGCGCAGGCGTCCTGGACCTGACCGATCCAGACCGCGCCGCTGGCGGCGGCCGTCGCCCCGCCGGCCTCCGCGACCGCCGCCCGCACCACCTGGTGGACCGGGTGCCGGTACGCGTCCGCGTCGACCGCGTCGAACATCGGGCCGGCCAGCACCGGCTCCTGGAGGGCCAGTTTGAGCGCCTCCCGCTCCACCATGGACTGCGGACTGTCCACGCTCGGCTCCCGCCGGGCGGCGGTGGCTCGGCCGGAAGCCTCCCGGCCGGTCGGGGCGGCCCCGGCGGCGAGCACCGCCCGCTGCACCGGCTCGATCTCCATGCCGAGGTCACCGGCGAGCTTACGGACGTACTCGGGGCGCTTCTCGGCGTCCTTGAGCTTCGCCACCAGCGGGGCGGCCCGGCGCATCGCCTCCACCCGACCGTCGACGGTGTCCAGGTCGTACCGGTTGATCACGTGCCGGAGCGCGAAGTCGACGAGCGGCTCACGGCGGGCGACCAGGTCCCGGACGGCCAGGTCGCCCTTTGCCAGCCGCAGGTCGCACGGGTCCATGTTGTCCGGGCTGACCGCGATGAAGGTCCGCCCGACGAACCGCTGGTCGTCCTCGAAGGCGCGCAGCGCGGCCTTCTGCCCGGCGGCGTCCCCGTCGAAGGTGAAGATGATCTCGCCGGCCACGTCGTCGGTGTCGAGCAGCAGCCGGCGCAGCACCCCGATGTGGTCCGCGCCGAACGCGGTGCCGCAGGTCGCCACGGCGGTGGTCACCCCGGCCAGGTGGCAGGCCATCACGTCGGTGTACCCCTCGACCACCACCACCCGGCCCTGCTTGGCGATCTCCCGTTTGGCCTGGTCGATGCCGTACAGCACGTGCGACTTCTTGTAGATCGGCGTCTCGGGGGTGTTCAGGTACTTCGGGCCGTCGTCGTCGTCGAACAGCTTCCGCGCGCCGAAGCCGATCACGTCGCCGGCCAGGTCCCGGATCGGCCAGAGCAGCCGGCGGCGGAACCGGTCGATCAGCGAACCGGACCGGGCCGGGCGGGACAGCCCGGCGGTGACCAGCTCGTCGTGGCTGAAGCCCTGCTGGCGCAGATGCTTGGTGAGCAGGTCCCAGGCGTCCGGGGCGAACCCGCAGCCGTACCGCTGCGCGGCGGCCCGGTCGAAGCCGCGCTCGGCGAGGAACTCGCGGGCCGGTCGGGCCCCGGCGGTGCCGAGCTGGCCGGCGTAGAACTCGGCGGCGGCGGCGTGCGCGGCGACCAGCCGCTGCCGCTGGCCCTGCTGCTGGCGGGCCCGGGGGGCCGGCTTGCCGTCCTCGACGTACCGGAGCTGGATGCCGGCGCGGGCGGCCAGCCGCTCGACCGACTCGACGAAGCTGAGGTGCTCGGCGTCCATCAGGAACTTGATCGCGTCGCCGCCCGCGCCGCAGCCGAAGCAGTAGAAGACGTTGCGGGCCGGCGAGACGTTGAACGACGGGCTCTTCTCGTCGTGGAACGGGCACAGCCCCTTGAGGTTGCCGCCGCCGGCCGACTTCAGCGTCACCGTCTCCGAGATGACGTCCCCGATCGAGGTGCGCTCCCGGACCAGCGCGATGTCCTCGTCCCGGATCCGTCCAGCCATCGGCCACCTCCTCGGCGTACATCCTGCCCTGCCGGACCGGCGATCGGCCCGGCGGGGGCACGGCCGGTGGTGACCGCCACCACCCGCCGTTGCGGATCATGACTACGCTCGTGGGCCGCACGAACGGAGGAACCGTGACCGAGGAACCGGACGTCCCGCTCACCATCGCCCTGGCCGAGTACGAGCACCTGCGCGACGCCAGCCGGGCCGTCCACGAGCAGTCCACCGCCCGGTTCACCTTCTTCCTCACCGTCGCGACGGCCGCCACCGCCGTCTCGGCCGGGCTGGTCACCACCGGTACACCGGGCGGCGCGGTCCGGCCCGCCGTGCTGGCCGGGCTGGGTGCGCTGGTGCTGCTGCTGGGCAGCGCGGTCTTCGCCCGGCAGGTGGAGCTGAACGCCCGGGGCCGCCGGTACGCGGTCGCCGCCACGGTGCTGCGCACCTACCTGGCCCGACGCTCGCCGGAGCTGGCCCCGTTCCTGCTGATGCCGACGCTGGACGATCCGGGGCCGTTCGCGCCGGAGCCGTTCCGCCGGCACTGGCTGCGTGACCTGGCCGGGCAGGCCGGCACCATCGGGCTGATCAACAGTGTGGTGGTGGCGGTGGCCGGCGCGACCGGGCTGGCGGCGGTGGGCCCGACCTGGCTCGCCGGGGTCGGCGCGGTCGCGCTGCTGGCCGGTTCGGTCGCCGGTCACCTGGTGGTGGTACGCCGTCGGGTCGCCCACTCGGCGCGGCTGGTCGGCGAGGTGCTGGACCGGCGGACCGCCCTGCACTCGGGCTGACCGGACCGGCACACCGCCCTGCGCCCGGGCTGACCGGGGTACACGGGCCGTTCGCGCCCAGGTAACCGCAGGTCGCGCGGGTGTTCGCGGGAGGTCCCTAGGGTCGGGCTTCATGATCCTTTCCCGTACCGGGCCGGTGTCGGCCCGTCGTCGCGCGGTCGCCGGACTGGCCGCGCTCACCGTCACCGGTGGCCTGCTCACCACGTTGGGTGGGGCCGCCCCCGCCGTCGCCGGGCCGGGCGACGTCGTCGTCGCGGAGAACTTCGACAGCGGCACGCTGCCGGCCGGCTGGCGGGCGGTCGACGGCGAGTGGAAGGTGGTCGACGGCCGGCTGGTCGGCACCTCCACCAGCGGCAACCGCAAGATCACCTTCGGTCGGCACCTCGAACACTTCCGGTTCTCCGCCACCGTCCGGTTCGAGCAGGTCAACGAGGCGACCCGGTGGACCGCGCTCGGCCTGGACGTACCGGCCAGCGGGGCGACCCCGTGGTGGATCGCCACCATGCGCTCCGGCAGCACCGCCGCGAACGGCCTGGAGTTCGCCCAGCTCACCCCGGCCGGAAGCTGGAACGTCACGAACACCACCGCCGCCCCGTACCCGGCCGGCACCGGCCGGGACCTGAAGGTCTCCATCGAGGTGCACGGCAACCAGGCCCGCTGGTTCCTCGACGGCCGGCAGCTCATGCGGACCAGCAGCCTCCAGCGCTCCACCGACGGCGGACAGGCGCTGGTGGTCAACGGGGCGACCGTCTCCTTCGACGACGTCACCGTCACCGAGCTGGCCCCGAACGGGCTGCTCCGCCCGGAGGGCGCGCCGCTGACCGTGATCGCGCACCGGGGCGCCTCGGCGGCCGCCCCGGAGAACACCCTGGTCGCCCAGGAGGTGGCCCGGCGGGCCGGCTCCGACTGGGTGGAGAACGACGTGCAACCCAGCCGGGACGGGGTGCCGTTCGTGCTGCACGACGGCACGGTGGACCGCACCACCGACGGCTCCGGCGCGATCCGCAACCTCACCTCGGCCCAGCTGAAGGCGCTCGACGCCGGGTCGTGGTTCGCCCCGCACTTCGCCGGGGCCCGACTGCCCACCCTGGCCGAGCAGCTCGCCGACCTGCGGACCCGGGGCGGCAACCTGCTGCTGGAGATCAAGGGCGCGCACACGTACGACGAGGTGGCCCGGATCGTCGAGGTGATCCGTTCCGAGCGGATGACCGGCCGGGTGTTCGTGCAGAGCTTCGACGTGCCGACCCTGCGGCACACCCGCGCCCTCGCCCCGGAGCTGCCGCTGGGTCTGCTGCGCAGCACCCTGGACGCCGACCCGGTGGCGTTGGCGAAGGAGCTGGGGCTGGCCGCGTACAACCCGAGCGACGCCGCGCTGACCACCCGCCCGTCGGTGGTCGCGGACCTGCACGCCGCCGGGGTGGCGGTGATGGTGTGGACCGTCGACTCGGCGACCGCCTGGCAGCGCCTGGAGGGGTACGGCGTGGACGGGATCATCACCAACCGGCCCGCCGAGCTGGCCGGCTGGAACGCCGCGCAGCTGCAGGGCGGGGTGGGCCGGCCCACGGTCACCGTCGCCTCCCCGGCCGACGGGGCCCGGCTGGACCGCGCCCAGCGCCCGGTGCTCGGCGTGGTGACCGGTAACGCCGGCACGGTCACGGTGACCCTGGACGGCGCGCCGGCCACGCCCGGCCAGGTGCTCGACCTGAGCGGGCTCACCGCCGGGGAGCACACGATCCGGGTCGAGGCCACCGGCCCGGCCGGGCGTACCACGGTGACCAGCACGTTCACCGTGGTCGCCGACCGGGTCGGCCTGGGGTACCTGGTGCTCGCCTCCGGCGCGGAGCCGGGCGCGTCGCACGCCATGCTCAACCTGGTGACCAACGGCCAGTACCGGCAGCTCGCCGCGTACGCGCAGCGGCACGCCGGGAAGCAGGTGCCGGCGCCGGCCGCCGCCGTGATCGCCGCCGACGCCACGGCGCTCGCCGCCCAGGGCTGACCGGCCCGTCCGGGGCCTCGGCGCAGGGCTGACCGGCCCGACCGGGACCTCGGCCCTGACCACCATGCCGGTCCCCGGTCGAACCGGTCGTCCGGGCTGCGGCCCGGACCGCAGCCGCGCGGGTCGGTCCCGGCCCGCCTCCCCCTGACGGGTGCGGCGGGCCGGGACCGAACGGGCGGTACCGGTCAGCCGAGGCGGTCGTAGCGGTCCTGGTTGACGAACCGGGCGAAACCGCGCCACGAGTTGGGGCCCATCACCCCGTCGACCGGGCCGGTGTAGCCCCAGCGGGACGCCAGCCGTTGCACCGCCGCCCAGGTGTTCGGCCCGGGTACGCCGTCGATCGGGCCGGTGTAGCCGTACCCGCGCATCGCCCGCTGGAGGGCGGCGTAGGTGTTCACCCCGGGCACCCCGTCGACCGGGCCGGCGTAGCCGTGCTCCATCCGCAGCCAGTTCTGCGCCCGCTGCCACATGATCGGGCCGGGGATGCCGTCGACCTCGGTGTACGTCTTGGGCAGCGTGCCGCCGAGGCCGGCCAGGTAGCTGAGCGGGTTGATCCGTACCCCGGACGGGTTGATCATGTGCCAGTGCACGTGCGGGCCGGTGGACGAGCCGGAACCCGGCGCGCCGGCCGCGCCGCCGGAGAGCCCGACGATGCCACCGGCCCCGACCGTCGCGCCGTTGCCGAGGCTGAACGCGGACAGGTGCATGTACTGCGTGCGGTACCCGTTGGGGTGGTGGATCGTGACGGTGTGCCCGCCGGTGCCGTTGTACGGGATGTTCTGGATGGTGCCGCCGCCGCAGGCGGGCAGCCGGGTACCGACCGCCATCACGTAGTCGATGCCGCCGAGCGAGCCCCGGTCCAGGTGCGCCTGCCAGCCGTCGGAGATCGGGTACCCGGTGAACGGGTTGTGGAAGCCGGAGGCGTGTGCCGGCCCAGCGCCGACCAGCAGTGATCCGCCGACGGCCACCGCGCCGGCCGCGACGCCCCGTAGCAGGGTCCGCCGGTCGATCCCGTCACCCGATCCACACATGGTGCCCCCTTCGATGGAAGGGGGCCAGGATATCGACGATCTTCAAAGAAGATCAAGCGGTCAGCTCAGCGGCCTCCTCCACCTCGACCTGCCGGTTCCAGTCCGGCTTGCTGGACCGCCAGCCCTCGTCGTCGAAGCCGCGCCGCCAGTACCCGGAGATGGAGAGCATCTCCCGGGGCACCCCGCGCTCGATCCGCAGCAGCCGGCGCAGCTCCTTGACGAAGGTCGCCTCACCGTGCACGAAGGCGTGCACCGCCCCGGGCGGGAACTCCAGCGCCCGGACCGCCTCGACCAGCGAATCCCCCACCGGCCGCGTACCCCGGTGCAGCCAGACCAGCTCGACCGCGCCCGGACCGGGCAGCGGCTGTTCGTCCTCGGGGCCGGCGACCTCCACGAAGACCCGGGCCGGCGCGCCGGCCGGCAGCCGCTCCAGCGACGCCGCGATCGCCGGCAGCGCGCTCTCGTCGCCGACCAGCAGGTGCCAGTCCGCCGCCGGGCTCGGCGCGTACGCCCCGCCGGGGCCGGTGAACCGCACCGGGTCACCGGGGCGCAGCGCGGCGGCCCACGGACCGGCCACCCCCTCGTCGCCGTGGTGCACCACGTCGATGGTCAGCTCCACGGCGGCCGGGTCCCAGGCCCGCACGGTGTACGCGCGCAGCCGGGGCCACTGCTCGCGGGGCAGGTCCCGGCGGATCACCGCCGGGTCGAACGGCTCCGGGTACGTCACGCCCGGCTGCGGGAAGAGCAGCTTGACGTAGTGGTCGGTGTACTCGCCCACCGGCAGACCGACCAGTTCGTCACCGCCGAGCACCAGGCGGATCACGTGCGGGGTGGGGCGCTCGGTGCGTACGACGTGGGCGGTGGTGACCTTCTTCGGGCGATCCGTCATGGCGCTTAGGCTAGCCTAAGCAGCTCGGCGGCCCGGGACGAGCCGGTCGTGCCAGGCCACCGCCGCCGGGTCGGTCAGCGAGGCGACCTGGTCGACCACCACCCGCAGCCGGGCGGCGTCGTCCGGGGCGGCCCGCCACACCGGCGCGTAGACCGGGTCCAGGGCGTCCGCGCCCCGGTCGGCCAGCACGGCCACCAGCTCGGCCAGCACCTCCCGCTGGCGGGCGTACCGGGCCTCCGCGCCCGGCCGGCGCATCACGTACCGCAGGGCGATGCCCTTGAGCAGGGCGCACTCGGCGCGGGTCCGGCGGGGCACGACCAGGTCGGCGGCGTACCGGCGGTGCGGACCGGGGCCGTACCGGTCCCGGGTGGCCGACACGGCGGCGGCTACGAACCGCCCGGTGAGCACACTGGTGGTCGCCTTCAGCGCGACCTGGGCGCGGTGGCTGCCGTCGTAGCCGGCGACCGGGGCCAGCGCCGGGTCGGCCAGCAGGTCGACCAGCACCCCGGCTAGGTCGGTGGCGGACTCGGCGGAGTAGACGGCGGCCACGTCGGCGCAGAGGGCGGCCCGCTCGTCGGCGTCGGGCAGCAGCGACCGGAGGGTGAGGTACCCGCCGTGGATGCCGTCCTCCACGTCGTGCACCGAGTACGCCACGTCGTCGGCCCAGTCCATCACCTGCGCCTCCAGGCAGCGCCGCCCGGCCGGCGCGCCGGAACGCAGCCAGTCGAAGACCGGCCGGTCGTCCGGGTACACCCCGAACTTGCGTTCGCCGGGTCGACGCGGCCACGGGTACTTGGCGACCGCGTCGAGGGCGGCCCGGGTCAGGTTGAGCCCGGCCGAACCGCCGTCCGGGGCGAGCACCTTGGCCTCCAGCCGGGTGAGCACCCGCAGGGTCTGCGCGTTGCCCTCGAACCCGCCGCAGGCGGCGGCCAGGTCGTCGAGGGCGTCCTCGCCGTTGTGCCCGAACGGCGGGTGGCCCAGGTCGTGGGCGAGCCCGGCGGTGTCCACCAGGTCCGGGTCGCAGCCGAGCCGGGCGCCCATCTCGCGGGCGATCTGCGCCACCTCCAGCGAGTGGGTCAGCCGGGTACGCAGGAAGTCGTCGGTCCCGGCGGCGTGCACCTGGGTCTTCGTGGCGAGCCGGCGGAACGCCGCCGAGTGCAGCACCCGGGCCCGGTCCCGCTCGTACGGGCCGCGCCCGTGGCCGGTGTCCTTGGGCGGCTCGGCCACCCACCGCGCGGTGTCGCCGGGATCACCGCCGACGCTGCTCATGGCCCTCCTTCGCGGCGCCGGGACCGGGCCCGGCCGGGACGTCGGCGCGGGGCTGCGCCCAGGTTACGCCGGGCCGTCGGTGGCCGGCGCGGCGACGAGCACCGGTGACCGTAGCCGATTCGGTGGACCCGGGCATCGGCCGATCAGCCCCCAGGTGTGGACCGATCGCGGCCAGACCCGGGATCGCGGCAATCGGTGGCCGCCGGTAACGTTCCAGGAGCGGAACGTCACCGGCGCAACGCGGCCCGGTGCACCGGAGCCACCCTGGGGAGGGCGATCGTGAACGCTGGCACCCTGATGGACGCGGAGTTGCGGCGGCTGCGGTCGCGTCGGCCGGAGGTCTCCGGCACCGTCCTGGCCGGTACGGACGGCCTGTTGATCGCGAGTGACCTGGCGGAGACCGCCGCCGCGCACCTGGCCGCGCTGGCCGCCGCCAGCTTCGGCCTCGGCCAGCGGGTCGCCCAGGCCGTGGAGCAGGGCGAGTTCCGCGAGCACGTGGTGCGGACGACGGCCGGGCACGTGGTCATCTACCCGGCCGGCGGGCACGCGCTGCTCGCCCTGGTCGCGGGGGCGGGCACCGACCCGGAGACGCTGCACGACGACGCGCGGGCGGTCGCGGTCCGGGTCGGCCGGGTCTTCGACGCGCACCGCACCGGCTACACCGAGCCCCTGCCGCCGGTGGTGCCCGGCCCGCTGACCACCCGGACACCGATGGCGACGATCCCCGGGCACCTGCGGCGCACCGTGCCGGCCTGGCGTCGTCCGCCGATCTGACCTGACAGGGGGGTGCGGTGGGCCGGTGCGGGAAGGACGAGCCCGCACCGGCCACCGGGCGACCGCCCCCGGTGGAGCGGACCGGGGTCAGCGGCTGTCGGAGCCGTTGGTCTCGATGGCGGCGCGGGCCGCCTCCAGCCGGGCCACCGGCACCCGGAACGGCGAGCAGGAGACGTAGTCCAGCCCGACGTCGTGGAAGAAGTGCACCGACTCGGGGTCGCCGCCGTGCTCGCCGCAGACCCCGAGCTTGAGGTCCGGCCGGGCGGCCCGGCCCTCCTCGGCGGCGATCCGCACCAGCCGGCCCACCCCGTCCCGGTCGATCGACTCGAACGGCGAGATGCCGAAGATGCCCAGCTCCAGGTAGCGCCAGAAGAACGCGCCCTCGACGTCGTCGCGGGAGAACCCCCAGCCCATCTGGGTCAGGTCGTTGGTGCCGAAGGAGAAGAACTGGGCCGCCTCGGCGATCTGGCCGGCGGTCAGCGCCGCCCGGGGTACCTCGATCATGGTGCCGATCAGCACCTCGACCCCGGCGTCCCCGACCACCTCGGCGATGATCTTCTCGGCTTCGGCGCGTACCGTCTCCAGTTCCTGCACCGCGCCGACCAGCGGGACCATGATCTCGGGACGGGCCGCCACGCCGGCGCGGGCGCACTCCACGGCGGCCTCGGTGATCGCCCGGACCTGCATCGCGAACAGGCCGGGGATGACCAGGCCGAGCCGGACGCCGCGCAGGCCCAGCATCGGGTTCTCCTCGTGCATCCGCCGGACGGCGGCCAGCAGCGCCTCCTCCTGGGCGACGTCCTCGCCGCGTTCCTGGGCGACCGCCACGTTGACCGCGAGCTGCTCCAGCGGGGGCAGGAACTCGTGCAGCGGCGGGTCGATCAGCCGGACGGTGACCGGCAGCCCGTCCATCTCGCGGAAGATGTCCACGAAGTCGGCCCGCTGCAACGGCAGCAGCGCGGCGAGCGCGTTCTCCCGCTCCTGGTCGGTGCGGGCCAGGATCAGCCGCTCGACCAGTTCCCGGCGGTCGCCGAGGAACATGTGCTCGGTTCGGCACAGCCCGATGCCCTGCGCGCCGAAGCGCCGGGCCCGGGCGGCGTCCGCGCCGGTGTCGGCGTTGGTCCGCACCGCCAGCCGCCGCCGCTGGTCGGCGTGCGTCATGATCCGGTGTACCGCGTGGACCAGCGCGTCGTCGGTGGCCTCCGGGTCCAGGGTGCCCTCGAAGTACTGCACCACCTCGGACGGGGTCACCGGCACCTCGCCGAGGTAGACCTTGCCGGTGGTGCCGTCGATCGACACCACGTCGCCCTCGACCACGGTCCGCCCGGCGACGGTGAACCGTTTCGCCGGTACGTTGACCTCGATCTCGTCCGCGCCGGAGACGCAGGTCTTGCCCATGCCCCGGGCGACCACCGCCGCGTGGCTGGTCTTGCCGCCCCGCGAGGTGAGGATGCCCTGGGCGGCGATCATGCCGTGGAGGTCGTCCGGGTTGGTCTCCCGGCGGACCAGGATGACCTTCTCCCCCTCCCCGGCCAGCTCGACGGCGCGGGCGGAGGTGAAGACCACCTTGCCGAAGGCCGCGCCGGGGGACGCGCCGATCCCCTTCGCCACCGGCTGGATGTCGTGGTCGAGCTGGAACCGGGGGAACATCAGCTGGGCCAGCTGCGCGCCGGTGACCCGGTGCACCGCCTCGTCCAGGTCGATCAGCCCCTCGTCGACGAGCTGGCCGGCGATCACGAACGCGGCGGCGGCGGTGCGCTTGCCGACCCGGGTCTGGAGCATCCACAGCTTGCCGCGCTCGATGGTGAACTCGATGTCGCACAGGTCGAGGTAGTGCCGTTCCAGCCGGGCCATGATGTCGAGCAGTTCGTCGTACGAACGCTTGTCGATCCGCTCCAGTTCCTGCAACGGCACGGTGTTGCGGATGCCGGCGACCACGTCCTCGCCCTGGGCGTTGGCCAGGTAGTCGCCGTAGATGCCCTGCGCGCCGCTGGCCGGGTCGCGGGTGAAGGCGACCCCGGTGCCGGAGTCCGACCCGAGGTTGCCGAAGACCATGGCGCACACGTTGACCGCGGTGCCCAGGTCGGCCGGGATGCGCTCCTGCCGCCGGTAGAGCACCGCCCGCTCGGCGTGCCACGAGTCGAAGACCGCCCGGACGGCCAGGTCGAGCTGCTCGCGCGGCTCCTGCGGGAAGTCCCGGCCGGTGTGCTTGCGGAAGACCTTCTTGTACGCGTCGACCAGCCCGCGCAGGTCGTCGGCGTCCAGGTCGAGGTCGTTCGTGGTGCCCTTGGCGCGCTTGGCCTCGTCGAGGGCGTGTTCGAACTCCTCGCCGGGCACCTCGCAGACGGTCTTGCCGAACATCTGGATCAGCCGGCGGTACGAGTCCCAGGCGAACCGCTGGTTCCCGTCGGCCTGCTGGGCCAGCCCGGCCACGCTGCGGTCGTTGAGCCCGACGTTCAGGACGGTCTCCATCATGCCGGGCATGGAGAACTTCGCGCCGGAGCGGACGCTGACCAGCAGCGGGTCGGCCGGGTCGCCGAGCCGCTTACCCATCGCCTGTTCCAGCGCGGCGAGGTGGGCGGCGATCTGGTCGGCGAGGCCGTCCGGTTCCCGTCCGGTGGCCAGGTACGCCCGGCACGCCTCGGTGGTGATGGTGAAGCCGGGCGGTACGGGCAGACCGAGGTTGGTCATCTCCGCCAGGTTCGCGCCCTTGCCGCCGAGCAGGTCCTTGAGGTCCCTGTTGCCCTCGGCGAAGTCGTAGACGTACTTGTGTTCCACAGCCACCAGAGCCTCCCACGCGCACACCGTTGGACACTTAACGAAGGTTCAGTTGCCTCATACCCCGCCGCTGACCTCCGTAAATCGAAGGTGGGGCGGGCCATCGGTGGGCGAAGGTTAAGCGACCGGCCGGCCCGGCGGGACCGTTCGGTGACAATCGGCACACTCATCACGACTATCCGCGTTCGTACCGGTTGTTGGGAACGCTTCCACGCGCACGTTCACGCAGCTCAGCCCTCCTCTCGTACGCTTGGCGGACCAGCTCGACGAAGGTGCGTTTTGCCAGAAGCGCCGGAGATACACCCGCCTGCGAGGAGCATCGTGTCCAGCACCCCCGCCCAGCCGCACCACCCGGAGCCGGCCCACCCCGGGGCCGACCAGCCGGCCCTGGCCCACTCCGGGACCGACCAGCCGGGCCTCGCCGGGACCCGGGAACCGCAGCTCACCGAACTGGTCACCAGCGCCGCCGACCAGGCCGCCGAGGCGCTCGGCACGGCCGCCCCGGTCGATCCGCCCCCGCCCGGCGACACCCGGACGGACACCGCCCCGGCCCCCCGGGCCACCGTCGCGCCGGCCCGGGTCGGCGGCGATCCCGCCCGGACCGCCGGGATCGCCCTCGGTGACGTGCTGCCCGCCCCGATGGACGTGCGACCCGACCCCGGCGCGGACTTCACCCTGACCGCCGACACCGCGATCGGCGCCGCGCCCGCCGCCCGGGACGCCGCCGAGCAGCTCGCCGCGCTGCTGCGACCGGCCACCGGCCACCCGCTGCCGGTCGTCACCGACCCGACGGCCGGCCGCGTCACGCTGGCCCTCGCCGACCCCGGCCTCGGCCCCGAGGGCTACCGGCTGGAGATCACCCCCGCCCGGGTACGCCTCACCGCCGCCACACCCGCCGGGCTCGGGCACGGCGTACAGACCCTGCGCCAGCTGCTGCCCGCCGCGGTGGAGGCCCCGACCCCCGTACCGGCCCGCTGGGTGCTGCCCGGCGGGACGATCACCGACCGGCCCCGGTACGCCTACCGGGGGGCCATGCTCGACGTGGCCCGGCACTTCTTCGGCGTACCCGACGTGCTGCGGGTCGTCGACCACCTGGCCCGGTACAAGCTCAACCACCTGCACCTGCACCTCACCGACGACCAGGGCTGGCGGATCGCCGTCGACGCCTGGCCCCGGCTGGCCACCGTCGGCGGGGCCACCCAGGTCGGTGGCGGCCCCGGCGGCTGGTACAGCCAGGCCGACTACCGGCGCATCGTCGGGTACGCGGCCCGGCGGCACGTCACGGTGGTGCCGGAGATCGACCTGCCCGGACACGTCAACGCGGCGCTGACCGCGTACGGGCGGCTCGCCCCGGACGGGGTCGCCCCGCCGCCGTACACCGGCACCGAGGTCGGCTTCAGCCACCTCGACCCGGCCCGCGAGTCGACGTACGCCTTCGTCGCCGACGTGCTGGGCGAGGTCGCCGCGCTCACCCCGGGGCCATACCTGCACATCGGCGGGGACGAGGCGTTCAAGGTGCCGGCCGACGCGTACGCCGGCTTCGTCGACCGGGCGCAGCGGATCGTCGCGGACACCGGCAAGACCGTGCTGGGCTGGCACCAGATCGCCCCGGCCGCCCACCAGCCCGGACGGGTCCTCCAGTACTGGGGACGTGAGGCCACCGACCCGGTGGTGGCCGACGCGGTCCGCCGGGGCGCGAAGCTAGTGATGTCCCCCGCCGACCGGACCTACCTCGACATGCGGTACGCCCCGGACGACCCGTTCGGGCACGACTGGGCCGGCGCCATCGACGTGCACCGGGCGTACGACTGGGACCCGGCCGGATACCTGACCGACGTACCGGCCGAGGCGGTGCTCGGCGTCGCCGCGCCCCTGTGGACCGAGTACGTCACCTCGCGGGACGAGCTGGAGCGGATGCTGCTGCCCCGGCTGCCCGCCATCGCCGAGCTCGGCTGGTCACCCCGGTCCGGTCACGACTGGGCCGGGTTCCGTCGCCGGCTCGCCGGGCAGGCCGCCCGCTGGGACACCGCCGGGGTCGGGTACCACCGCTCCCCCGAGGTGCCCTGGCCGACCGGCACCGCGCCCGCGCCGCGTACCCCGGTGGACTGACCGGCCGTCCCCGGCCGGGGCCGGTCAGCGGTGGACTGACCGCACCCGGCCGGGCCGGTCAGCCGCCCGAGTCGTCCAGTTCGGCGCCTTCGGGGACGGTGTCGTCGTCCCGGCTGGCCAGCCAGCCGTCGGGCAGGAACACCTTGCCCGGCGAGTTGGTCCGGCCGCGCGGCTGGCCGAGGGCGCTGAGCGGGAACGGCTCGGCCGGGTCGAGCTTGCCGAGCAGGTCGTCGAGCTGACCGAGGCTTTCGATCATGGCGAGGGAGCGGCGCAGCTCACCGCCGACCGGGAAGCCCTTCAGGTACCAGGCGACGTGCTTGCGGAAGTCGGTGCAGCCGTCCCACTCGCCCCGCGCTGGGGTACGCGAGCCGGCGGTGAACTGGTCGACCAGCAGCTCGGCGTGCCGGCGCATGGTGGCCGCGACCTCGCCGAGGGTGGGCAGCCGCCGCTCCGCCCGGCCGTCGAACGCGGCGTGCAGGTCGGCGAAGAGCCAGGGCCGACCGAGGCAGCCCCGCCCGACCACCACCCCGTCGACCCCGGTGTGCGCGACCATGCGCAGCGCGTCGTCGGCCTCCCAGATGTCGCCGTTGCCGAGCACCGGGATGTCGAGCGTCTGCTTGAGGGTGGCGATGGCGTCCCAGTCGGCGGTGCCCGAGTACCGCTGCGCGGCCGTCCGGCCGTGCAGGGCCACCCAGGCCACGCCGGCGTCCTGGGCGGCCAGCCCCGCCTCCACGTACGTCAGATGGTCGTCGTCGATGCCCTTGCGCATCTTGACGGTGACCGGCACCCCGGCCGGGGACGCGGCGGCCACGGCGGCCCTGACCAGCCGGGCGAAGAGCCGGCGTCGCCACGGCAGCGCCGACCCGCCGCCCCGGCGGGTGACCTTCGGCACCGGGCAACCGAAGTTCAGGTCGATGTGGTCGGCGAGGTCCTTCTCGACCACGATCCGGACCGCCTTCGCGGTGGTCTCCGGGTCGGTGCCGTAGAGCTGGAGGCTGCGCGGTCGCTCGTCGGCCCCGAACGCGATCATGCGCAGGGTCTTCGGGTTCCGTTCGACCAGCGCCGTCGTGGTGATCATCTCGCAGACGTAGATGCCGCCGCCCTGTTCCCGGCAGAGCTGGCGGAACCCGACGTTGGTGATGCCGGCCATCGGTGCCAGCACCACCGGCGGCCACACCTCGTGCCGCCCGAGGGTCAGCGGGCGCAGGGCGGGAGCGGTCACGGCGGTCACCGGACCAGTGTAGGGAGCCACGAGGGGCTTGCCCTTTGAGCGTGGCGACACATACCGTCGCAACGTATCGGTCCGATACATCGCACCGATGCATCGGACTCGACAGCCAGAGAGGGGCGCGACATGTCCGGCGGGCAGTTGTACGACACCATCGGAGCCAGCTACCCGGTGACCCGGCGTACCGAGCCACGGATCGCCGCCCAGCTCTGGGCCGCGCTCGGCGACGCGCGGACGGTGCTGAACGTCGGAGCCGGCACCGGCTCCTACGAGCCCGTCGACCGGGACGTCACCGCGGTGGAACCGTCGGCGCTGATGCGGGCGCAACGCCCCGCGAACGCGGCCCCCTGCGTGGCCGCCAGCGCGGAGCGCCTTCCGTTCGCGGACGGATCCTTCGACGCGGCGATGGCCTTCGCCACCCTCCACCACTGGACGGACCCGATCGCCGGGCTGCGCGAGCTGCGGCGGGTGGCCCGCCGCGTGGTGGTGTTCACCCACGACACCAGTGCCGCCGGATGGCTCGACCGGTTCTGGCTCACCCGCGACTACCTGCCCGAAGTCGGGAACCTGGTCGCCGGCCGGCCCGCACTCGACGAGTTGGCCGACGCGATCGACGCCCGGACGGAACCGGTGCCCGTCCCGTGGGACTGCGTGGACGGCTTCTTCGAGGCGCACTGGCGCCGGCCCGAGGGGTACCTGGACGAGAACGTCCGGCGCGGGACGTCGGTCTGGACCCGGATCGGGCCGGACGCCGAGCAGCGGGCGGTACACGCCCTCCGGTCCGACCTGGCCTCCGGTCGGTGGGCCGACCGCAACCGCGACCTGCTCGACCTCGAAGCGGCGGAACTGGGCCTGCGCCTGCTCGTCGCGTGACACCGTAGCGCCCGGCCCGGGTGCGAACCCGGGCCGGGCGGACGGCTCAGCAGCCGGGCAGGCGCTCGATCAGGTACCGCTCGACCTGCCCGAGGGCGACCCGCTCCTGGGTCATGGTGTCCCGGTCCCGGACGGTCACCGCGTCGTCCTCAAGAGTGTCGAAGTCGACGGTGACGCAGTACGGGGTGCCGATCTCGTCCTGCCGGCGGTAGCGGCGGCCGATCGCCTGCGAGTCGTCGAACTCGACCACCCAGCGCTTGCGCAGGTCGGCGGCGAGGCCCTTGGCCTTCGGGGAGAGCGCCTCGTTACGGGACAGCGGCAGCACGGCCACCTTGACCGGAGCCAGCCGCGGGTCGAAGCGCAGCACGGTGCGCTTGTCCACGCCGCCCTTGGTGTTCGGGGCCTCGTCCTCGTCGTACGCCTCCAGCAGGAAGGCCAGCACCGCGCGGGTCAGGCCGGCGGCCGGCTCGATGACGTACGGCACCCACCGCTCGCCCTTCTCCTGGTCGAAGTAGGACAGGTCGACGCCCGAGTGCTTCGAGTGCGTGGTGAGGTCGAAGTCGGTCCGGTTCGCCACGCCCTCCAGCTCGGCGAACTCGGTGCCACCGAAGCGGAACCGGTACTCGATGTCGACGGTCCGCTTCGAGTAGTGCGAGAGCTTCTCCTTCGGGTGCTCGTAGAAGCGCATGTTCTCCTCGGAGAGACCGAGGTCGCGGTACCAGTTCCAGCGCTCGCCGAGCCAGTACTCGTGCCACTGCTCGTCGGTGCCCGGCTCGACGAAGAACTCCATCTCCATCTGCTCGAACTCGCGGGTCCGGAAGATGAAGTTGCCCGGGGTGATCTCGTTACGGAACGACTTGCCGGTCTGCGCGATGCCGAACGGCGGCTTCTTGCGGGCCGAGGTCGCCACGTTGTTGTAGTTGACGAAGATGCCCTGGGCGGTCTCCGGGCGCAGGTAGTGCAGGCCCTCCTCGCTCTCCACCGGGCCGAGGTAGGTCTTCATCAGGCCGTTGAACATCTTCGGCTCGGTGAAGGTGCCCTTGTTGCCGCAGTTGGGGCAGTTCAGCTCGGTGAGCGAGGTCAGCGGCTTGCCGTGCTTGGCCTCGTACGCCTCCTCGAGGTGGTCGGCCCGGAACCGCTTGTGGCAGGACTGGCACTCGGTCAGCGGGTCGACGAAGGCGTCCAGGTGGCCGGAGGCGGCCCAGACGTCCCGGGCCAGGATCACCGCGGAGTCGAGGCCGACCACGTCGTCACGCTGCTGGACCATGGTCTTCCACCACTGCCGGCGGACGTTCTCCTTCAGCTCCACGCCGAGCGGGCCGTAGTCCCACGCCGACCGGGTGCCCCCGTAGATCTCACTGGAGGGGAAGACGAAACCCCGGCGCTTGGCGAGGCTGACGACGGCGTCGATACGGTCGGCGGGCATGTTTCCTCCTACGCCGGCTGGCGGTCGGCGGGGACAGGGAATGTTCCGGACATGTTCGGGACAACGGTACGACCACCGCCGCCCCGAGCCCAGCAGAATACTCCCGGTGACCGGGCCACCCGCGTGGCGGTCCGGCCGGTCCGCCGGGTGGCCGTGCGTTCGCCGGTGTGGCCGTTGCGGCAGACCGAGGGTCCGGCCACCGTCAGCTCACCCCGCAGACCTCCAGCTGGCCGGTGCCGCCGTTCTGGGCCAGGGTCACCCGCTGGGTCTCCCGGCCGCCGCCGTCGAGGACCACGTCCACCGGGACGGTGAGGTCGTTGAGGTCGACGTCACCCACCCGGTACGAGGTGATCTCCGGTTCGGCGGTCACCCGGCGTTCGAACTCCGGCCGGGACTCCCGCTCCTTCAGGTCCCGGCAGAGCAGGTCGTACGCCTCGCCGTACTTGTCGTCGGCCAGCGCCCGGTAGTAGTCGTCGGTGACGGCGCGCCCCTGCTCGTCGAGCGCCTCGGTGCCGGCCACCGCCAGCCCGATCACCGCCGCCGTGCCGCCACCGCAGCAGAGCAGCACGGCGAGCGCGCCCGCGCCGAGACCGAGCCACATCCGGGTACCGCGTCCCTCGGTGGGCGGGGCCGCGAACGGCGGGGCCACCCCCGGGCCGGCCGGTGGTGCGGGTACGCCGTGCGTCTGCGGCGGGTTCTGGCCGGGCAGCACGGGGTACGGCGGCGGGGCTGCCGGTCCGGGATCGGTCATACCGGCCAGGGTAGTGCCCGTGGGTCAGCGGTACGGGGCAGTGGCCCGGTCACTGGTGGAGATCGTCAGCTCGCCCCCCGGCGCGGCACTGGCGAGCGTCTCGTACGCCGACGGCTCGTCGAGCGACTCGGCGAGCAACGGGGTGGCGGAGACCTTGACGTCGAACCCGCCCAGCGCCCGCCGGTACGCCCCGACCGACTCCCATTCGGTCACCAGGCACCAGTGACGCGGGTCGTCGAGCGCCCGGACCAGTTCGCCACGCCGGTAGCCGGGACGGGCGGCGAGCGCGGCGAGCGCGGCGTGCGCCCGCTCGGTGAAGGTGGTGGCGACGTCGTCGTCGACCACGAACCGGTTGGTGACGAGCACCGGGTGCCTCCTCGTAGAGTCTGTGGGATGCAGCGTACGCAGCCTCCCCTGCCGGCCCGCCTCGCCCGGCTGAACCCGACCGGGGTGTTCCTGGCCGTGTTGGCCCTGGTGCTGGTGGGCCTGCTCGTGCCCGGTGTGGTCGGTGCGGTGCTGCTGCTGGCGCTGGCCGCCGGCTTGGTGGCGTTGCTGCGGTTGACCTGGCCGGTGCAGACCCCGGCGACCCGGGTGATCCGGCTGCTCATGCTCACCCTGCTCGTCGCCGCCGCCCTGAACAAACTGTTCTGACCGGCGGGCCGCGCCGACTGCGCGCTGCGCGGACCAGCGGGCCGCGCCGACAGCGCGCTGTTCGGATCAGCGAGCCGCTCAGGCCAGCGAGCCGCTCGGACCAGCACGCATGCAAGCATGCGTTTTTGACAATCATTCTCGTTGGGGCGGATCGTGGTGACCATGAACAGCCGCCCGACTCCGCGTGTCCTGGCCGCCACCACCACCGCGCTGCTCGCGCTCGCCGGTGTCACGGCCTGCTCCTCCGACGACGTGGCCGGCGCCGATCCGCAGCGGGTCGACGTGGTGGCCGCCTTCTACCCACTCCAGTTCGTCGCCGAGCGGGTCGGCGGGGACGCGGTACGGGTCACCAACCTCGCCAAGCCGGGCGCGGAGCCGCACGACCTGGAGCTGAACCCGGGGCAGGTCGGCCAGGTCAGCGAGGCCGAGCTGATCGTGTACCTGAAGGGGTTCCAGCCGGCCGTGGACGAGGCGGTCGAGCAGAACGGCGGCGACCGGGCGTTCGACGTGGCGACCGTGCAGCCGCTGCTCGACGCCGCCGCCGGCGGGCACGACCACGACCACGAGGGTGAGCCCGGCCACAGCGAGGAGCCGGCGAACGCCGAGGAGAAGGAGCACGCCGACGAGGGTGGCGGCAAGGACCCACACGTCTGGCTCGACCCGACGCGGCTGGCCACCATCGGTGACAAGCTCGCCGAACGGCTCGGCACGGCCGACCCGGACCGGGCCGCCGACTACGCCAGCCGGGCGAAGGCGCTGCGCACCGAACTGGAGCAGCTCGACGGCGAGTACACCGCCGGCCTGAAGACCTGCCAGCGCCGGGAGATCGTGGTCAGCCACACCGCGTTCGGGTACCTGACCGGGCGCTACCAGCTCGAACAGATCGGCATCTCCGGGCTGACCCCGGAGAACGAGCCGTCGCCGCAGCGGCTGGCCGAGGTCGCCGAGGAGGCCCGGGAACACCGGGCCACCACGATCTTCTTCGAGACGCTGGTCAGCCCGAAGGTCGCCGAGACCATCGCCCGGGAGGTCGGCGCGAAGACGGCGGTGCTCGATCCGATCGAGGGCCTCTCGGCGGAGAACTCCTCGGGGGACTATTTTTCGGTGATGCGCAGCAATCTGGAAAGCCTGCGGACGGCGTTGAGCTGTTCGTGAACGCCCCCGTCATCACCGTCGCGCACGGGGTGGTCGGCTACGACGGCCGCCCCGTGCTGCGGGACGTCTCACTGAGCGTGGCCGCCGGTGAGGTCGTCGCCGTGCTCGGGGCCAACGGCTCCGGCAAGTCCACGCTGATCCGCGCGGTGCTCGGGCTGGTGCCGCTCAGCGCCGGGCAGGTCACCCTCTTCGGCACCCCGCAGCGCCGCTTCCGGCAGTGGCACCGCATCGGGTACGTCCCGCAGCGGCTGGGCGCGGGCAGCGGCGTACCGGCCACGGTGGCCGAGGTGGTCGCCTCCGGGCGGCTGGCCCGGCGGGGCGTCCTGCGCCCACCGGGGCGGGCGGACCGGGCCGCGGTCGCCGAGGCGCTGCGCGCGGTCGGGCTCGCCGACCGGGCCAGCGACCCGGTCGCCACCCTCTCCGGCGGACAGCAGCAGCGCACCCTGATCGCGCGGGCGCTGGCCGGCCAGCCGGAACTGCTGGTACTCGACGAACCGACCGCCGGGGTGGACGCCACCAGCCAGCAGGCGTTCGCCGGGGCGCTGCGCGGGTTCGTCGGCGGCGGCGGGACGGTGCTGCTGGTCGCCCATGAGCTGGGACCGCTGCGCCCGTTGATCAACCGGGCGGTGGTGGTGCACCACGGCGGGATCGCGCACGACGGCGCGGTCCCGGAGCCGGCCGGCCACCACGCCGAGCCCGACCACGACCACGTGCACCCGCACGGTCCCGAGGAGCCCGCCGGGCTGTGGAGCGCGCCGTGAGCCTCTTCCAGTACGACTTCATGCTGCGCGCCCTGGTCGGCGCGCTGATCATCGGCCTGGCCGCGCCGGCGCTCGGGATCTACCTGGTGCAGCGGCGGCTGGCCCTGATCGGCGACGGGATCGGCCACGTGGCGCTGACCGGCGTCGGGGCCGGGCTGCTGTTCCAGACCTCGCCGGTGCTCATGGCGGTGGTCGCCGCCGCGCTCGGCGCGGTCGTCATCGAACTGGTCCGGGAGCGCGGACGTACCTCCGGCGACCTGGCCCTGGCGTTGCTGTTCTACGGCGGCATCGCCGGGGGCGTGATGCTGGTCGGGCTCTCCGACGCCAGCAGCGCCAACCTCAACGCGTACCTGTTCGGCGCGCTGACCACCACCTCGCGCGGCGACCTGGTGACCATCGCGGTGCTCGGGGTGGCGGTCCTGGTGACCATGCTCGTGCTCCGGCCGGCGCTCTTCGCGGTCTGCCACGACGAGGAGTACGCCCGGGTCTCCGGCCTGCCGGTGCGGACGCTGAACCTGCTGCTGGCGGTGACCACGGCGGTGACCGTGACCATCGCGATGCGCGCGGTGGGTGTGCTGCTGATCAGCGCGTTGATGGTCGTGCCGGTCGCCACCGCGCAGCAGGTGACCCGGGGGTTCCGCAGCACGATGGCGGTGGCGATGGGGGTCGGCCTGCTCGCCGCCGGGTCCGGGGTGTGGGTGGCGGCGGTCGCCGACACCGCCCCGGGCGCCTCCGTGGTGGTGCTCGCGATAGCCTCCTTCCTCGTCGTCGCGGTCGCCGCCGGTGCCTGGCGGACCCTGCGCCGACGGCACGCCCCGGCCGCTCCGGCGCAGCCAGAACCGCACGAGGTGGTGCTGAGTTGATCCTGGGCCGCGCGGGCGTGCCGGGATTGGTTACCGTTGCGGAGTGACCAGCAGCAACGGCTACGACGCGTACGAGGGCGCGGGGGACCTGCTGCGCGCCCTGTCCGCGCCGATCCGGCTGGCCATCGTCAGCGAGCTCGCCCAGGGTGAACGCTGCGTCCACGAACTGGTGGAGAAGCTCGGCGCACCGCAGCCGCTGGTCTCCCAGCACCTCCGGGTGCTACGCGGAGCCGGTGTGGTGCGGGGCTCCCGGCGGGGCCGGGAGATCGCCTACACCCTGGTCGACGAGCACGTCGCGCACATCGTGGCGGACGCGGTCAGCCACGCCGGGGAGGGAACATGAGCCAGCGGAACCATCGGTGCGCCGGGTCGGGGACGCCACGCCCGCAGCTCGGCGGCGGGGAGGCGGCGTGAGCGAGACCGGCACCGCCGTCCGCAACACCCGTCAGCGGACGGCGGTCAGCGCGCTGCTGGCCGAGGTGGAAGGCTTCCACAGCGCCCAGGACCTGCACGCGATGCTCCGGGACCGGGGCGAACGGGTCGGGCTGACCACCGTCTACCGGACCCTGCAGGGGCTGGCCGACGCGGGCGAGATCGACGTGATGCGCCCGCCGGGCGGCGAGCACCTCTACCGGCGGTGCAGCGAGGGTCACCACCACCACCTGGTCTGCCGTTCCTGCGGGCGGACCGTGGAGGTGGCCGGCCCGGCGGTGGAGACCTGGGCCGACCGGGTGGCCGCCCAGCACGGCTTCTCCGACGTCAGCCACACCCTGGAGATCTTCGGCAGCTGCCCGTCCTGCGCCGTCACCTGACCCGGCCGGGTCGGTTCGGCGGCTGCCCGACCGGCCGGGTCGGTCCCGTCGCCGGCCCTGGCGGTCGGTCGGCCGTCGGGTGGACTGCGGTGGGACGACCGGGCGTGGCACGCTGTCCGGCGTGCGAATCTACGCCGATCGTTTCCCGACCGCCGCCCGTCAACTCCTCACCGACCTGCTCGTCGTCGCCTGGGTGTACCTCGCGGTCCGGGGCGCGCTCTGGCTGCACGACCTGGTACAGAAACTCGCCGTACCGGGGCAGAAGCTGGAGGGGGCCGGCGGCGGGCTGGCCGACAACCTGGCCGACGCCGGTGGCAAGGTCGGCCGGGTGCCGCTGGTCGGCGACGAGCTGACCGCGCCGTTCGAGCGGGCCGCCGACGCCGCCCGGTCGCTGGCCGAGGCCGGCCGGGACCAGCAGGAGCTGGTCGACCAGCTCGCCCTGGCGCTGACCGTGGCGGTGCTGGTCTTCCCGCTCGGCATCGTGCTGCTCGGCTGGTTGCCGCTGCGGGTGCGCTGGATGCGCCGGGCCGGCGCGGCGGCGGCGTTGCGGTCCGCGCCCGCCGGCCGGGACCTGCTGGCCCTGCGGGCCCTGGCCGGTCAGCCGCTGGGCAAGCTCACCCGGATCGCCCCGGACGTGGCGGAGGCGTGGCGACGCGGCGACGACGCCACGGTCGACGCGCTGGCCGCCCTGGAGCTGCGTGAACTGGGGCTCCGACCGAATCGGTAGGGTCGACCGGTGCTCTACTTCCTGATCGTCATCGCCCTGCTGCTGCTCGGCTACGCCGGCTACCTGGTCAGTTTCGTCCGTCGGGGGCGCCCGATCCCGGCGAAGGCGTACCTGGTGCTGGCGGTACTCAACGGGCTGATCCTCGCGGCGGTCCTGGCCTGGGCCATCGCCCGCTGACCGGCCGGTCCGCGTCCCGGGACACGGACCGGCCCGGCCGGACCGGGACGCGACCGGTCCGGCCGGAACGCGAGCCGGGCCGGGACGGGGGCGGGACGGTCAGCGGGGCGGGATCCGGCGGCGGACGTCCGGCGCGGTCGACGGGCCGGGCGTCCACCGGGCCACCCAGGGCAGGTCGTCCGGCGGGGTGACCACACCCTCCTCCACGAAGGCGTACCGGCCGGCGACGATGCGCTGCGCGGCCACCACGTCCAGCGGGTCGGTGTTCGACCAGAGGCCGGTGAAGAGCTGCTCGATCCGCAGCCGGGCCTGCCGGCAGAACAGGTCGGCCAGTTCCCGGCCCTCCGGACGGGTGTCCCGCTCGGCGTGGGCCCGTACGCACGCCGCGGACATCGCGAACAGTTCCGCGCCGATGTCCACGATCCGCCCGAGGAACGCCTGCTTGCGTTCCATCTTTCCCTGCCAGCGGGACATCGCGTAGAACGTGGACCGGGCCAGCTTGCGGGAGGTGCGTTCGACGTGCCGCAGGTGGCCGGCGAGCGGGCCGTACTCGGCGTACGCCCCGGGGGTCTGGCCCCGGCCGACCGCCAGGGTGGGCAGCCAGCGGGCGTAGAAGGCGCCCGCGCGGGCCCCGGCGCGCGCCTTGCGGCCGAGCCCGGCGTCCGGGTCGATGATGTCACCGGCGACGGAGAGGTGGGCGTCGACCGCCTCCCGGGCGATCAGCAGGTGCATGATCTCGGTGGAGCCCTCGAAGATCCGGTTGATCCGCAGGTCCCGGAGCATCTGCTCGACGGCGGCCGGGCGTTCGCCCCGGGCGGCGAGCGAGTCGGCGGTCTCGTAGCCGCGCCCGCCCCGGATCTGCACCAGCTCGTCGGCGACCCGCCAGGCCATCTCGCTGGCGTACAGCTTGACCAGGGCGGCCTCGATCCGGACGTCGTTGCGGTCGTCGTCGGCGAGCAGGCAGGACAGGTCCAGCATGGCCTCCATGCCGTACGTGGTGGCGGCGATGAAGGACAGCTTCTGGGCGACCGCCTCGTGCTCGGCGACCGGCCGGCCCCACTGCACCCGGTCGGCGGCCCACTCCCGGGCCACGTTCAGCGACCACTTGCCGGCCCCGACGCACATCGCCGGCAGCGAGAGCCGGCCGGTGTTCAGGGTGCTCAGGGCGATCTTCAGGCCGCGTCCCTCGCCGCCGATCACGTTCTCGTTCGGGACGAAGACGTCGTGGAAACGGGTGAGGCTGTTCTCCAGGCCACGCAGCCCGACGAAGCTGTTGCGCCGCTCCACGGTGATGCCGTCGGCGTCGCCGTCCACCACGAAGGCGGTGATGCCGCCGCGCCGCCCCTCGCCGGCCGGCACCCGGGCCATCACCACCAGCAGGGTGGCGATGGTGCCGTTGGTGGCCCAGAGCTTCACCCCGTTGAGCCGGTACCCGGTGCCGTCGGCGGTCGGTTCGGCGGTGGTCGCCAGCCGGGCCGGGTCGGAGCCCACGTCCGGCTCGGTGAGCAGGAACGCGGAGACCTCACCGGCGGCCAGCCGGGGCAGGAAGCGTTGCTGCTGTTCGGGTGTGCCGAACATCTTCAGCGGCTGCGGCACGCCGATGGACTGGTGGGCGCTGAGCAGCGCGCCCAGCGCCGGGCTGACCGAGCCGGCCAGCATCAACGCCCGACAGTAGTGCAGGTTGCTCAGGCCGAGCCCGCCGTACGCCGGGTCGATCTTCATGCCGAACGCGCCGATCCGGGCCAGCCCGTGGAACACCTCGTCCGGGATGGAGGCGGTCCGCTCGATCGCCGCACCGTCCACCTCGGAGTCGAGGTACGCGCGCAGGGTGCCGAGGAACTCCTCGGCGCGGGCGTCGTCGGCCGGGTCGGTACGCGGCCAGGGGGCGACCAGGTCCAGCCGGAACCGGCCGAGGAAGAGTTCCTTGCCGAAGCTGGGCCGGTCCCAGGCCGACTCGCGGGCCGCCTCGGCGACCTGCCGCGCCTCCTTCTCGGTGACCTGGCCCGCCTCCCCGGGCAACGGCCCGGTCCCGTCCGCCTTCCCGGACGTCGGCCCGACCCCGTCGCCCCGGCCGGCGGGTGAGCCGGGCCGGTCCGCCTTCCCGGGCAACGGCCCGGCCCCGTCCGCCTGCCGGGACGGTGGTCCGGGCACGGCCGGGCCGTCGGATGCGGGTCGGTCGTTCTCGGTGACTGTCAAGGCTGCCCCCTCGCACCTCGGTCCGGTCTGCCGTGACGCCCCCCGCAGGCGGGAACGGCGCCACCACCGGGTGGTTACCCAGTGGTAGCGCCGCTCAAGCGCGCCCCGGACCGGCCGGTCCGGCTCGGCTGGTCGGCCCGGCTCAGGCCGCCGGTCCGCCGACCGCGGTCACCGCCGCGCCGCAGTCGGGTCGACCAGCCGTCCTCAGACGTCGTCCTCGTCGTCCAGGTCGTCCTCGCCCCAGTTGCGCCGGGAGAACGGCAGGATCGCCCAGAAGGTGAGGAACCACAGCCCGGTGAGCGCGCTGAGCACGAAGGCGATCGGCCGGTCCAGGATGAAGTCGGTGATCAGCAGCACCGAGCTGACCATCGCGATCAGCATGAACGTCAGGCCACCGCTGGCCATCCGGTGCGCGAAGCGGACCAGTTCCGGTTTGCGCCCCTGCCGGAACAGCGCCCGGTGGAACGCCACCGGTGAGATGATCATCGCGGTGGCCGCGGCGGCGGCGAGCAGCGCCACCACGTAGACGTCCTTCTGGAACGCCGTGGTCCTGGTGAAGCCTGCGCTGAACGGCAGGGTGAGCAGGAACGCGAAGAGGATCTGTACGCCGGTCTGGGCGACCCGCAACTCCTGTAGCAGGTCGGCGAAGTTACGCTGCCAACGCTGCTTCTCGGTTTCCCTGGACAAACCGCCACCTCCGCCTGCGGGTCGAGCCGGCGGTAGGTCCCACGCCGCCGGGCGACAGGGCGATTGCCCCACCGCCACCCGCGCGAAACGCATTCATGTCCATCGCCTCAGGGCGTCGCTGAGCGCGGACCGGCCGTCCCGGGTCCGGGCACCGTGACCGGGCCGCTCAGGGCAGCGCGTCCACCTGGGCCAGGATCGCCTCGGACAGCGCCCCGGGGGCCTCGTCCGGGATCCAGTGGGTCACCCCGGACAGTTCGACGAAGCGGTACTCCCCGGTGACGTGCGCGGCGCAGCCCTCGGCGGCGGTACGGCCGATCGCGACGTCCCGGTCGCTCCAGACGAACGTCGTCGGCACCGGCACCGCCGGGGTGCCGGCCATCTCCCGGCCGGACATCGCCCGGTACCAGTTGAGCGCGGCGATCAACGCGCCCGGCTCCCGCATCGGCTGCACGTACGAGGCGACCCGGTCCCGGTCACCCACCCCGCCGAGCAGCTTGCGCAGGGCGGTCGCCTGCAACGCCAGCAGCACCTTCTCGGCCTTGCCCGGCTTGCGGAACAGCATCATGTACGAGGACCGGGCCTTCTGCTGCGGGTCGGCGCGCAGGGCGTGCGCCATGGCCGCCGGGTGCGGCACGGAAACCGCGGTGAGGGTACGCACCCGGTCCGGATGCCGGGCGGCGAGCGTCCAGGCGACGACCGCACCCCAGTCGTGGCCGACCACGTGCGCCGCGTCGACCTCCAGCGCGTCCAGCACGGCCACCGCGTCGGCGACGCACTCCGCCATCCGGTACGCCTCGACCTCGGCCGGTCGGGCACCGGGCGAGTAGCCCCGCTGGTCCAGCGCGTACGTGCGCAGCCCGGCGGCGTGCAGGGCGGGCAGCACGTCCACCCACTCCCCACTGTGCTGCGGGAAACCGTGCAGCAGCAGCACCGGGTCGCCGTCGGACGGCCCACCGGTGTGCACCTCGAACGTCAGCCCTCGCACGTCGACCCGCATGATCGGCAGCCTACCGCCGGGTCGCCCGGAGCGTACCTACTCGTACTGCTGTTTCGGGGTCGGCACCGGACGCCACGACTCCACCTCCAGGTACGGCACCTCCGCGTCGTTGACGGGGTCCCGGCCGATCCGGTCGGTGTACCGGCCGGTGACCTCGATCCAGGTGTCGTCGGCCAGCCCGGTCGGCACGTCCCCGCTGAGCCCCAGCTTGACCGGGCGTCCGTCGGCGGCGCAGCAGGACAGGATCATGCGGGCCAGGATCGGCTGCCCGTCCGGGCCGGTGGCGACGAACCCGGTGAGCTGGACCCGACGGTCGCCGATGGACCGTCCCCTGTCGAACAACGCCCGGGACGCGTAGTCGAGCACGGTGGTGCGGACCGGATCCCCGGCGGGCAGCGGCGGGTAGTCGGAGGTCTCCTGACTGGGCAGGACGGTGCCCGCCTGCCCGGCCGCGTACGACCCGAGGGCCGGTGGGGCGACCAGCAGCAGACCGACCACCGGCAGCATGAGCAGCCAACCCACCCGGGGCTCGTGGTGCCCGTGCCCGTCGTGGTCGTCGTGGTCGTCCCCTTCCGCGTCGGGGCGTAGTTCGTACCAGAGCGTCATCGCGGCGGCGGCGAGCAGCAGCAGTCCGGAGGCGACCAGGAAGGGTTGCAGCCCGGCCTTGACGTAGCGCAGGTGCAGGTCGGTGAGGCTGGCGCGGAGCACCGCACCGCCGAGCAGCAGCAGCACGACCGCCTGGGCCTGCCGGTTCACCGCAACACCACCACCCCCACGCCGACGGCCACCGTCACGGCGACCGCGAAGGTCGCCGGGGCGAACCGGAACGCGAACCGCCGGCCGAAGACACCGGCCTGCATCGAGACGAGTTTCAGGTCGACCATCGGCCCGACCACCAGGAACACCAGCCGGGAGGTGAGCGAGAACTGCGACAGCGAGGCGGCGACGAAGGCGTCCGCCTCGGAACAGATGGACAGCAGCACCGCCAGCACCGCCAACGCCAGCACCGACAGTACGGCGTTGTCGGCCAGCGTCTGCAGCCAGCGTTCCGGCACCAGGACGTTGATGCTGGCGGCGGCCATCGCGCCGAGCACCAGGAACCCGCCGGCGTGCACCACGTCGTGCCGTACCGCCGACCAGAACGCCGCGCCCCGGCCCAGCCCGTCCAGGTCGGGCCGGCGCGGCAGGCGGATCCAGTCGGCCCGGCCCAACCGCAGCCAGAGCCAGCCCATGATCATGGCGACGACCAGGCTGGCGACGCCCCGGGCGAGGACCATCTCCGGGTCGTTCGGGAAGGCGACCGCGGTGGCGGTGAGCACGATCGGGTTGATCGCCGGGGCGGCGAGCAGGAAGGCCAGCGCCGCCGCCGGCGTGACCCCCCGGCGGATCAGCGAGCCGGCGATCGGCACCGCACCGCACTCGCAGCCGGGCAGCACCACCCCGGCGGCGCTGGCCACCGGCACGGCCAGGGCGGGATGCCGGGGCAGCGCGCGGGCCCAGAACGAGCGGGGCACGAAGACCGCGATCACCGCCGACAGCAGCACCCCGAAGACCAGGAACGGCACCGCCTGGACCAGCACCGAGACGAAGACCGTGGTCCAGGTCGCCAGTCGGGGCGCGGAGAGCGCGGCGGCCACCGGTTCCCGGAAGAGCACCAGCAGCACCAGAAGCGCCGCCAGCACCTCCACCGACCCGACCCGGCCGCCGAGCGCCGCGCCGATCCGGCCGCCGCCCGACCGGCCCGGCCCGCCGGCCGCCGACCCCCGCTGCGGCCCGTCGGCCGTCACTGCCCGCTGCCGTCCGTCAGCCGCCGCTGCCGCTGGCGGCCCGCCGGCTGCCGACCCCCGCTCCGGTACGTCCGGCGCGGTCACGTCCACCGCACCCGCCGGATCAGGGTGCCGGGTCGTCCGGTCGGCTGACGTCACGGCCGCCCCTTCACTCGACGGGGTGCGACGAGAACGTCGCCGTGGGTACGCGGAAGAACGGCCCAGGATAACCCGGACGTGACCCTCGTGACGGGCGACGACGCCGGTAACCCCTGGGTTCCGGCCCCGGTCGGTGCTAGCGTCTGCCGAGACAACTTCACCTCCGACAGGGGAGCGCACAGCGCTGAGAGTGCGGGCACCGTGCCCGCAGACCCTCGAACCTGATCTGGGTAATGCCAGCGCAGGGAGCTCGGTCGACCTCCAGCCGCGCCGCCGTCCGGTGCCCACCGGACGCGGCGTGCGTCTTGCCTGGTTCGTACCTGGACTGGGAGCACCGTACACATGAGCCAACTCGACAACCCCCGCTGGCGCACGATCGACATCGTGGTCGCCTCGGTGATCGCGGTCGCCTTCGGCGTCATCTTCTGGGCCTGGGGCCTGGTCTGGAGCGCCACCGAGGGCGCGTTCGCGTTCTTCCCACCGGCGCAGACCCTGATCTACGGTGTCTGGCTGATGCCGGCCGTGGTCGGTGGCCTGGTGATCCGCAAGCCCGGCGCGGCCCTGTACTGCGAGACGGTGGCGGCGGTGCTCTCCGCGCTGCTGGGCAGCCAGTGGGCCGGCACGGTGATCCCGCAGGGCATCGTCCAGGGGCTCGGCGCGGAGTTGGCCTTCGCCGCCTTCCGGTACCGGTCGTTCCGGCTGCCGACCGCCCTGCTGGCCGGGGCGCTGACCGGCCTGAGCGCGGCGCTGTTCGACTTCTTCGTCTGGAACGCCGCCTACGACCTGACCGGCTACCGCCTGCCGTACGCGCTGTTCACCGTCGTCAGCGCCACCGTCATCGCCGGCGCGGGCGGGTACGCCCTCACCGGGGCCCTGGCCCGGACCGGTGCCCTCGACCGTTTCCCGGCGGCCCCCCACCACCGCACCCCGATCTGACCCGGGGGCGGCGTGGGCGAGGTCACGGTACGGGGGTTCGGGTGGCGGCACGCCGGCCGCCGGGCCTGGGCGGTACGCGGGGTGGACCTGCGGATCGAACGTGGGGAACGGGTGCTCCTGCTCGGCGCATCGGGGGCGGGCAAGAGCACCCTGCTCGCCGCGCTGGCCGGGCTGCTACCGGAGGACTCCGGCGAGCGCGAGGGCCGCATCGAGATCGACGGGCGTGACCCGCGTACCGCCCGGGACCGGGTCGGCATGGTCTTCCAGGACCCGGAGAGCCAGCTCGTGATGGCCCGCTGCGGCGACGACGTGGCGTTCGGGCTGGAGAACCGGGGAGTGCCGGCCGACCGGATCTGGCCCCGGGTGGACGAGGCGCTGGCCCGGGTCGGCTTCCCGTACGGCCGGGACCGCCCGACCGCCGCCCTCTCCGGAGGGGAGCAGCAGCGGCTCGCGCTGGCCGGTGCGCTCGCCCTGCGTCCCGGGTTGCTGCTGCTCGACGAACCGACGGCCAACCTCGACCCGGCCGGGGCGGACCTGGTCCGGCGGGCGGTCGCCGAGGCGGTGGCGACCGACACCACGCTGATCCTGGTCGAGCACCGGGTGGCCGAGGCGCTGCCGCTGGTCGACCGGGTGGTGGTGCTCGCCGCCGGGGGCGGCGTCCGCGCCGACGGGCCGCCCGCGCAGGTCTTCGCCGAGCACGGTGCCGCGCTCGCCGCCGAGGGGGTCTGGGTGCCGGGCCATCCGGTGCCGCCCCGCCGGGCCACCGGGCCGGCCGGGGAGCTGCTGCTCACCGCCGACCGGCTCGGCCTGCCGCCCCGCCTCGCCCCCACCGACCTGCCGGTACGCGCCGGTGAGGTGCTCGCCGTCCTCGGCCCGAACGGGGCGGGCAAGTCCACCCTCGCGCTGCTCCTCGGTGGTCTGCTGCGGCCGGGCGCAGGACGGCTCACCGCCGACCGGGCACTTGCCGGGGCCGACCACCGCACTCCCCCGCACCGGTGGCGGGCGCCCGCGCTGGCCCGCCGGATCGGCTCGGTCTTCCAGGATCCGGAACACCAGTTCGTCACCGGTACGGTCTTCGACGAGCTGGCGCTCGGTCCACGCCGGACGGGCCAGCCGGAGGCGGCGGTACGGTCCACCGTGGACGGGCTGCTGACCCGACTGAAGCTGGACCGGTTGGCGCGCGCCAACCCGTACACCCTCTCCGGCGGGGAGGCCCGGCGGCTGAGTGTGGCGACCGCCCTGGCCACCGCGCCCCGCCTGCTGGTCTGCGACGAGCCCACCTTCGGGCAGGACCGGCGGACCTGGTCGGAGCTGGTCGACCTGTTCGCCGAGCTGCGTGCCGCCGGGCACGGCATCGTGACGGTCACCCACGACCCGGACTTCGTCGCCGCGCTCGCCGACCGGCGGGTCGTCCTGGCCCCGTCCGGTCGTCCCCCGGCGGGCGACGCGCCCGGACCGGTCACCGTCCGTCCCCACGCGGCAGCGGGACCGGCCGACGCCGCCCCGTCTTCGGCCGACACCGCCACGCGCCCGGCCGACGCCGCCACGTCCCCGGCCGCCCCGCACCCGGCCGATGCGGCGGCGGGACCGGGTCGCGGGGCGCGGCCGTGATCAGTGTCGAGCCGGTCGCCGATCCGACCGCGCCGCTGGCCCGCCGCAACCCGGTGGCGAAGGTGGCCGCCGCGCTGGTCTTCTCGTTCACGCTGGTCGCCACCCTCGACCCGGTCGCCCCGGCGCTCGCCCTGGCCGTCGAGCTGGCGGTGCTGCCGCTGTTCGGAATCCGGTACCGGGTGCTCGCCCGCCGGGCCTGGCCGCTGCTGCTCGGCGCGGTGGGCATCCTGGTCAGCCTGGTGCTGTTCGCCGCCGAGCGGGACGGCCGGACCCTGGTCGAGGCCGGACCGGTGGTGGTGACCTCCGGGGTGCTGCTCACCGCCCTCGGGTTGGTGCTGCGGTTGTTCGCGGTGGCGCTGCCCGGGGTGATCGTGTTCGCCACCACCGACCCGACCGACCTGGCCGACGCGCTGATCCAGAACGCGAAGGCCCCGCCCCGGTTCGCGATCGGCGCGCTGGCCGCGTTCCGGCTGGTGCCGATGCTCGGCCAGGAATGGCAGATGATCAGCATGGCCCGCCGGGCGCGGGGGGTGGACGCGGGCCGGAATCCGCTGGCCCGGCTGCGGCTCTTCGCGTCCACCGGGTTCGGGCTGCTGGTCGGGGCGATCCGGCGGGGCACCCGGCTGGCGGTGGCGATGGACGCCCGGGGCTTCGACGCCGGAACTCCCCGTACGGTGGCCCGCCGGCAGCGGTTCACCCCGGCGGACGGGCTGCTGATCGCCGGGGCGGCGCTGCTGGCCGGTGGGGCGCTGGCGGTCAGCGTCGCGCTCGGCACCTTCCGCCCGCTGGTCGGCTGAGCTGCGCCGGCCACCGGCCCGGCGGCGGCGCGACGACCGGTCCGTCGGGTGGGGCGGTCGCCGGCCGCGCCGGGTGGCGCGGTCACCGGTCCGTCGGATGGCGCGATCACCGGCCGCGCCGGGTGGGGCGGTCACCGGCCGCGCCGGGTGGGGCGGTCACCGGCCGCGCCGGGTGGGGCGGTCACCGGCCGCGCCGGGTGGGGCGGTCACCGGCCGCGCCGGGTGGCGCGGTCATCGGTCCGTCGGGTGGGGCCGGGCACGGGTGGCCCGGCCCCACCGGGAACGGTCAGCTCCGCCGGAACGCGTACCGACGGCCGGCTCCGCCGACCCGGCCCTTGCCGTTGGCGAAGGCCGCGCCGCGGGCGGGCGGGCCGGTCTTCGGGGCCGGCGGCGGGGTGAGCCCGGCCGCCGGCACCTCCACGGCCGGCGGAGTGAGCCCGGCCGGCGATGATGCCGCCGGGGCCACCTCGAGCGCAGCCGGATCGGGCGGCGTCAGCTCGGCCAGCGAAGGCTTCGGCGACGGGGTACGGGGCTTCTTCTTCGGATTGCGCTTGGCAGGCATACCGGCCTCCTGGAACAGACGGGAGACCGTCCGGAGACGGTCGGGCGAACGGGGGACGGGGTGCCCCGGGAGTTGGCCCGACCACGACCTGCGCCACGACGGCGACGGGTAGGTATGCGGACGCCCGGAGACACCCGGGCCCACGGCGACAGCGGTGGACCCGACTCGGTTCTGGGGCGTCAGTAACGCATGACCAGGACGCTACCCCGCCCACCGCCGGCCGGCATCCGAATTACCGGCGACCGCCGGCGGCCTGCCAGGCACCGTCTTGTGGATCATGAATCGCGCTCGTCAGGCACCCGGCGTGAGGTGCGCGTCTGCGGCTCCGGAACCACAGCCTGTCCGAAGCCGGGCGGCTATCCTGCCGCTCCCGTATCGAGGATCCCGTGACAACACGACCCTTGGTGGCTGCCTGAGGTGTAATCCGCTCGGCGTGTCGTGTACCTGAGTCACCCAGCAAGCCGGTGCGGCCCCGGCCGCCGTCGCCCGGCGGACGGTGCTGGTACGGCGAGCGGGGCTGCGGAGACCGGTCGGGAACCGGCCGCCACAACCCCGCCGTACGTCGGGTGTCCGGGGCGTCACCGCCCGGGCAACCAGGACAGCCGCCGCTTCGCCCGCCGGGGACGGATGATGTCCGCCCCCTTGCTCAGCATCCGGCTGACGCCGGACGGGCCGCGCCGGGCCTCCAGGGTGTGGCTGAGTCGTCGTGCGCCGGCAGCCGCCAGCGGCACCGCGACCGCCATGACCGCCCACTGCCCAATTCGCTTCTGGATCATTGCCGGTTCACCTCCGTGGATAGCTGCTGACCACACAGGTACCCAGGTGCGCCCGAAGGTAAGCCAGGGGCGGGGCGGGTCACACCGCCGCCAGCGCGGCCCGGCTCACATGGCCGCGAGCGCGGCGGGGGTCACATGGCCGCGAGCGCGGCGCGGCTCACATGGCCCGCCAGCGCGGGGCGGGTCACACCGCCGGGGCGGGTGGGGCGACCGGGTTGGGCAGCGCGCCGCCGAACCGCCGGTCGCGCTGCGCGTACAGCTCGCAGGCGTACCACAGGTGACGGCGGTCGAAGTCCGGCCAGAGCGTGTCCAGGAAGACCAGCTCGGCGTACGCGGTCTGCCAGAGCAGGAAGTTGGAGATCCGTTCCTCGCCGGACGGCCGCAGGAACAGGTCCACCTCGGGGATCTCCGGGTGGTAGAGGTACTTCGCCACGGTCTTCTCGGTGACCTTCGCCGGGTCGAGCTTGCCGGCGGCGACGTCCCGGGCGATCGCGGCGGCGGCATCGGCGATCTCGGCCTGGCCGCCGTAGTTCACACAGAACTGGAGGGTCAGCGTGGTGTTGTCCTTCGACATCTCCTCGGCGGTCTGCAGCTCGCCGATCACGCTCTTCCAGAGCCGACCGGCCCGCCCCGACCAGACCACCCGTACGCCCAGCTCGACCAGTTGGTCCCGGCGTCGCCGGATCACGTCCCGGTTGAAGCCCATCAGGAACCGGACCTCGTCCGGCGAGCGCCGCCAGTTCTCGGTGGAGAAGGCGTACGCCGACAGGTAGGGGATGCCCAGCTCGATCGCGCCCTCGACGGTGTCGAAGAGGGAGAACTCGCCCGCCTCGTGGCCCTTGGTGCGGGGCAGGCCGCGTTCCTTGGCCCACCGGCCGTTGCCGTCCATCACCACCGCGACGTGCTTCGGCACCGCCTCGGCGGGCAGCGCCGGGGGCCGGGCCCCGGACGGGTGCGGCGTCGGCGGTTTCGGCGTACGCGCGCCGGCCCTCATCGATCGGATCACTCGCTGTTCTCCCTGTTCACACCCGCTCCACCGGCTCGTCGCCGCGACGCGACGGCACCGGGCCGGCCGGCGGGGTACCCCGGTCGACCAGCGGCAGCGAGCGTAGCGCGCGCTCCAGGTGCCACTGCAGGTGCGCCGCGACGAGGCCGCTGCACTCCCGGCGTACGCCGGTGGTGGTGGCGTCGGCGACCACCCAGTCGCCGGTGGTCAGCGCGGACATCAGGTCGACGGTGGCCGGGGCGGGGTGGGCCGCGCCGGGTGGGCGGCAGTCCGGGCAGACGCACCCCCCGGCCGGTACGGAGAACGCCCGGTGCCGGCCGGGCGTGCCGCAGACCGCGCAGGCGGTCAGCGCGGGCGCCCAGCCGGCCATCGCCATCCCGCGCAGCAGGTACGCGTCGAGCACCAGGGTGGTGTCGTGGTCACCGCGCGCCAGGGACTTCAACGCGCCGAGGGTGAGCTGGAACAGCCGTAGGGACGGCTCACGTTCGACCGGGGTGAGTCGCTCGGCGGTCTCGGCGATCGCGCTGGCCGCCGTGTAGCGCGGGTAGTCACCGAGGAACCGCTTGCCGTACAGGTCGATCCCCTCGACCTGGCTGACGGTGTGCAGCGAGCTGCCCTGGTTGCCCTTCGGGTCCCCGGCCAACTGGAGGTCGACGTGGCCGAACGGTTCCAGCCGGGCGCCGAACCGGGAGGTGGTCCGCCGGACGCCCCGGGCCACCGCACGCAGCCGGCCGTGCCGGCGGGTCAGCAGGGTGATGATCCGGTCGGACTCGCCGAGTTTCTGGACGCGCAGCACCACCGCGTCGTCGCGGTAGAGCTGTCGGCGGTACCCGGCCATCCACCCATTGTCCCGTCCGCCGGGAGGCGGGGTCTCCGGAGGGTGCCCTGCCACGACCGGCGGCCCCGGGGGAGGCGGGGTGTCCGGCGGACGGCAGCTCAGCGGCAGGGGGTCCGGCGGACCGAAACTCAACGGAGTCGGGCGGTGCTGGCCGCCGCCACGGCGGCGTCCGCGGGCGTCAGGGTCGCGGGGTCGGTCGGCGTCGGCCGGGTCGGGCCGGTCGGCGGTGCGGGGTCGGTCGGCCCGCCGCGGCTGGCGGGCCGGGACCGCCGGCCGCCGGGCAGCAGTTCGGGCGGGCGGCGGGCCGCCACGTCCTCCACCCAGCCGACCATCATGGTGACCAGCCCGACCAGGGCGAAGACCAGGACCACCCGGATGGCCAGCCCGACCGGGTCCTGATGGGACCAGCCGACCACGTCGACCAGCGGGGTGAGGGCCACCACGAAGGGCATGTGCCAGAGGTACACGGTCAGGGCGCGCCGGTTCAGTACGGTCACCGCCCGACCGAGGACCGCGTTCCGGTCGACCCAGGCGGCGGTGGCGGGTGCGCGGCCGAGGGCGATCAGGATGAACGCCGCCGCCCACAGGGCGTTGCCGATCCGGATGTCGTTGAGGTCGTAGCCACGGGCTCCGGGGTGGGTGTAGATCCACGCACCGCCGGCGGTGGCGAGCACCCCGGCGACGGGGAAGAGCACCCGGTTGGACAGTCGGCGCAGCATGCCGTCGTGGTGGGCGAAGCCGAGCAGCCACGCTCCGAAGTAGAGCCCGAAGTCGCGCAGCACGATCGGCGCGCCCGGAAAGCCCAGCTCGACCACGAGCAGCAGGACGTACGGGGCCAGCAGGGTGGGTAGCGGGGCCCGCCGGAACAGCCAGAGCGCCAGCGGCGAGGCGAGCACGAACCAGAGGTAGTCGCGCAGGTACCAGATCACGCTCAACGCGAGCGCCCCCCAGCCGTTGGCCGGCGGGTCGGTGATCGGGAAGAGCCAGAGCAGCACCCGCCAGTTCAGCGCCAGCCCGGTCAGCAGCATCGCCGGTACGAAGACCGCCGCGACCACCCAGAGCGAGGGCAGCAGTCGGCGGAGCCGGCGGCCGACCGCGGCGGTGCCGGAGCGGTCGAGCGACGCGGCCATCAGCGAGCCGGCCAGCGCGAACATCACCGACATGGCCGGGAAGACCAGGGTGAGCGTGGCCCACCCGGTGACGTGGTAGACCACGACCCGAATGATGGCGAGGAAGCGCAGCAGATCCAGGTATCGGTTTCGCATCAGCCTGCATCAATGTCCGGGGGCGGGGACAGGTTGCCATTCCTACCCTGGTTCCCGCCGGCTGCAAACATCCTGCCCGGGGGTATCGAAAGTGACTAATCACACAAAAAATGCGGCAGGCCGGGAGAGATCACCCCCGACCTGCCCACGAACCCCCGGACCGATACGGACCGGTCAGAAGCCCAACCGGCGCAACTGCTTCGGATCCCGCTGCCAGTCCTTCGCCACCCGGACGTGCAGGTCGAGGTAGACCCGGGTACCCAGCAACTCCTCGATCTGCCGACGCGCCCGGGTACCGACGTCCTTGAGCCGGCTCCCCCGGTGCCCGATCACGATCGCCTTCTGGCTGGGCCGCTCGACGTAGACGTCGGCGTAGATCTTCATGACCTGCCCCTCGGGGATCATCTCCTCGACGATCACCGCGATCGAGTGCGGCAACTCGTCCCGGACGCCCTCCAGGGCCGCCTCCCGGACCAGTTCGGCCACCAGCACCTGCTCCGGATCCTCGGTGAGCATGTCGTCCGGGTAGAGCTGCGGCGACGCCGGCAGGTAGCCGGTCATCACCTCGACCAGGGTGTCCACCTGGTGCCCGGAGACCGCGCTGACCGGCACCACGGCGGCGAAGTCGCCCAGTTCGCTGACCGCCAGCAACTGCTCGGCCAGCCGCTTCTTGTCCACCAGGTCGGTCTTGGTCACCACCGCCAGCACGGTCGCCTTCAGCTCGGCCAGTTCGCCGGTGATGAACCGGTCCCCCCGCCCGACCGGCTCGTCCGCCGGGATGCACAGGCCGATCACGTCGACCTCGCTCCAGGTCGTCCGGACCAGGTCGTTGAGGCGCTCGCCGAGCAACGTACGGGGACGGTGCAGGCCGGGAGTGTCCACCAGGACGAGTTGCGAGTCCGGCCGGTGCAGCACCGCCCGGATGACGTGCCGGGTGGTCTGCGGCTTACTCGAGGTGATCGCGATCTTCTGCCCGACGATCGCGTTGGTCAGCGTCGACTTGCCCGCGTTCGGCCGCCCGACGAAACAGGCGAAACCAGCACGGTACGGACGCTCGCCCCCGGTCACGGAACTCACTCGACCACCGTGCCGAGGACCGTGCCGTCCGGGGCCGCCAGGTGGATCGGGGCGCCCACCGCGAGATCGCGGACCGCCGCGTGCCCGGCCGCGTCCAGGGTCGACGCCTCGGTCACCACCACCGCCGCCTCCAGCGAGGACGCGCCGGCCGCCACCGCCGAGGCGACCGCGAGTTGCAGGGCGGTCAGCGTCAACGACGGCAACGCGACACTGGCCGCGGCGTACGTCCGACCGTCCTGGTCGCGTACCGCCGCGCCCTCGACGGCACCGACCCGGCCCCGGGCCCCCCGGGCCAGGATGACCAGCTTGGCGTCCTCGGCGCCCAGCTCGGCCGGGACGGACCCGGTGGATGGTACGGCGGGTGACTCAGGCATCGGCGGGTTGCCTCTCATCGGTTCGGTTCTGGTCGTCTCCCCGGGGCTCGGCGGACTCGCCCCGCCCCGGACTCTCCTGCTCGTCGGCCGGCTCCACCCGACGCACCAGCACCGAGTCGATCCGGTTACGTCGACCGGTGGTGCCCTCGGCGACCAGGTGCAGCCCGGCCACCTCGGCCTCCGCGCCCGGGATCGGCACCCGGCCCAGCGCCTGCGCCAGCAGCCCACCGACCGTCTCCACCTCGTCGGTGGGGAGTTCGGTGTCGAACAGCTCGCCCAGATCCTCCACCGGGAGCCGGGCGGTGACCCGCACCACCCCCTCCTCCGGCAGGTGCTCCACCGGCGGGCGTTCGACGTCGTACTCGTCGGTGATCTCACCGACGATCTCCTCGAGGATGTCCTCGATGGTGACCAGCCCACCGGTGCCGCCGTACTCGTCGACGACGATCACCAGGTGGTTACGGGCGGCCTGCATCTCGGAGAGCAGGTCGTCCACCGGCTTGGACTCGGGCACGAAGGTCGCCGGTCGCATCAGCTCGGCCACCGGGAGCTGCTCGGTGCGGGCGTCGCCACCCTGGGTACGCCGGATCAGGTCCTTGAGGTAGAGCACCCCGAGCACGTCGTCCACGCTCTCGCCGATCACCGGGATCCGGGAGAAGCCCGAGCGCAGGAACAACACCAGCGCCTGGGAGAGCGTCTTGTGCTCCTCGATCCACACCATCTCGGTACGCGGCACCATCACCTCGCGGGCGATGGTGTCGCCGAGCGCGAAGACCGAGTGGATCATCTGACGTTCGCCGTGCTCCACCACCCCGCGCTGCTCGGCCAGGTCGACCAGCTCACGCAACTCCACCTGGGTGGCGAACGGCCCCTCCCGGAACCCCTTGCCCGGGGTCACCGCGTTGCCGATCAGGATCAGCAGCGAGGCGAGCGGGTTGAGCACCCGGCCCAGCCAGCGGACGAACGGCGCGACCACCCGGCCCACCGCGTACGCGTGCTGCCGGCCGATGGTGCGCGGACCCACCCCGACCACCACGAAGCTGATCACGGTCATCGCCCCGGCGGTGACCAGGGCGGCCCGCCAGCCCGCGCCGAAGGTGTCCACCGCGACCAGGGCCACCAGCGTGGTGGCGGTCAGCTCGGCCAGCAGCCGGAGCAGGAGCAGCAGGTTGAGGTGGCGGACCACGTCGGTGGCGACCACCTGGAGGGTGCGCGCGCCGCGCGCCCCGTCCCGGGCCAGTTCGGCGGCGCGCGCCGGCGAGACGGCGGCCAGCGCCGCCTCGGTCGCCGCGATGACCCCGGCCAGCACCACCAGACCGGCGGCGAAGACCAGCAGTTGCAGATCGGGCAGGCCGGCGGCGCGGGCCGCCAGTAGCGGAGTCTCCATCACTGGGCCCGGGTCGACCGCCAACTGGCGAGCAGCCGGGCCTGGAGCCCGAACATCTCGCGCTCCTCCTCCGGCTCGGCGTGGTCGTAGCCGAGCAGGTGCAGCACCCCGTGCACGGTGAGCAGGTGCAGCTCGTCGGCGGAGCTGTGCCCGGCGGTGGCCGCCTGCTTGGCCGCCACCTCCGGGCAGAGCACGATGTCACCGAGCAGGGCCGGCTCGCCCGCCCCGCCGGTGGTCTCCCCCGGACCGTGGTCGACGCTGCCCTCGTCCATGGGGAAGGCGAGCACGTCGGTCGGCCCGTCGCCGCCCATCCAGCGGTGGTTCAGCTCGGTCATGTAGTCGATGTCGACCAGCAGCACGGACAGCTCGGCGAGGGGGTTGACCCCCATCTCGTCGAGGGCGTGCCGGGCGACGGCGAGTACCGCGTCGGTGTCGACGGCGACACCGGACTCGTTGGCGATCTCGATGGACACGGGTTTCCTCTGCTCTAGCGGCGACGGCCGGCCCGGCCGCCCTGGGCGGCCCGGCCCGGCACGGCGTGCACGCTCTGTGCCTGCTGGTTCTCCTGTTCGGCGTCCCAGCGGGCGTACGCGTCGACGATCTCCCCGACCAGCCGGTGCCGGACCACGTCGGAGCTGGAGAGCTGGGCGAAGTGCACGTCCTCGACGCTGGTGAGGATCTCACGGACCACCCGCAGGCCGCTCTGGGTCCCCCCGGGCAGGTCCACCTGGGTCACGTCACCGGTGACCACGATCTTCGAGCCGAAGCCGAGCCGGGTCAGGAACATCTTCATCTGCTCGGGCGTGGTGTTCTGCGCCTCGTCGAGAATGATGAACGCGTCGTTAAGGGTCCGGCCCCTCATATATGCCAGCGGGGCGACCTCGATGGTGCCGGCCGCCATCAGCTTCGGGATGGTCTCCGGGTCGAGCATGTCGTGCAGCGCGTCGTAGAGCGGGCGGAGGTACGGGTCGATCTTCTCGTTGAGGGTGCCGGGCAGGAAGCCCAGCCGCTCCCCCGCCTCGACTGCCGGCCGGGTGAGGATGATCCGGTTGACCTGCTTGGCCTGCAACGCCTGGACGGCCTTCGCCATCGCCAGGTAGGTCTTGCCGGTGCCGGCGGGGCCGATGCCGAAGACGATGGTGTGCGCGTCGATCGAGTCGACGTAGCGCTTCTGCCCGAGCGTCTTGGGTCGGATGGTGCGACCCCGCCGGGAGAGGATGTTGAGGGTCAGGACCTCGGCGGGCCGCTCGGTGCCGCCCTGCTCGAGCATGCTGACGGTACGCCGCACGGCGTCGGTGGTCAGTGTCTCGCCTTTCTCGATCAGTTCGATCAGCTCACCGAAGAGGCGCTCGGCGCGGGCATTGTCCGCCGGGACACCGGTGATGGTGATCTCGTTGCCGCGGACGTGCACGTCGCTGTCGACCGATCGTTCGACGAGCCGGAGGATCTCGTCCCCCGCGCCGAGCAGGTTGACCATGATCTTGGAGTCGGGGACGGTGATCCTGGTCTGCGCCCGGGACGGGCCGGGAGGTGGGGTGCCGGTCATAGGTCGGGCGCGCGGCCCTGCGCCACCTGCTCTCACTCTCGGCGCCGGCCTGAGCTGGCACGGCGTACGGATGTTGCTCCCATCGTATCGGGTCGACCCCTTCGACACCCGGGGCATTTCGGCCCGACGTACCGGGCTGTCCGGAGCGGGAGATCGTCGACAAGCCATGATCACGACAATCATTCGGATTATACCTGATCAACACCAAAACGGGCATCTTGAGATAGACGGACGTCCATATCTAGGATTCGGTTCACCGTCGTCCCTCATCCCCCGGAACGGAGCGTGACCCGTGTCCCCACGAAGGATCGGCCGCCGCCTCACCACCCTCGTCGCCGGCGTCGCCGTCACCCTGGGCCTCGGCCTGGCCCAACCCTCGACCGCCTCGGCCGACGTGGTCGCCACCGCCACGGTCTGCTACAACACCAGCCAGGCCGGCCCGTACGCGGGCGTCGCCGACCAGGCCGCCGGGATCTGGAACGCGTACACCAACAACGTCGACATGTCGAAGTGCGGCTCGAACCTGATGATCTACTACACCACCGGCGGTGGCTCCTACGCCGTCCGGCGCAGCCTCGGCAACGGCTACGTGGTCATCGACACCCAGCAGGCCGCGCAGTACAGCGTGCTGCGGATCATGACCCACGAGATCGGCCACATCCTCGGCCTGCCGGACAACTACAACGGCCAGTGCTACCTGCTCATGTCCGGCGGCAGCGCCGGCACCGGCTGCACCAACCCGTACCCGTACACCACCGAGGCCCAGCAGGTGGACCGGAACTTCGGTGGCTTCGCCGCCACCGGCAGCCAGGTCTTCCGGAACAGCTGGCCGGCGCCGGCCGCCATCGGCTGACCGACGCGACACCCCGGGGGCCGGTCCCGCGCCGGCCCCCGCAGGGGCGTCCCGCACCCGGCCCCGGGGCGGTCGCCGCACCTGCACCCGGGAGCTGTCGCGGACCTGCCCCCGGGACGGTCGCCGCACCTGCTCCGGCCCGTCGGCCGGCCCGGTCAGCCCCGGGTCGGCCAGCGTACGTCGTACCCGTCGAAGGTCTGCTGGTCGCGGGTGAACCGGTAGGTCGCCCAGTGCATCCGGCGCACCGCGCCCCGCTCGTCCCGGGTCAGCCGCAGCAGCTCGCCGACCTCCCGCCCGGAGACCGTCCGCAACACGTCCGGCCGGTCCGGCAGCGGCGCGAACACCGCCGCCGGCTTGCCCGGCGGATCCTCCGCCCGCCGCGCCCGCAGCGCGCCGTCGCGCCAGAAGAAGACGTACTCGAACCCCTCGCCCCACCAGCGCCCCAGCAGGTCCCGGTACGCCTCGGGCGCGGGCTCGCCCGGCGACCACGGCTCGATCTCGGCCGGATCGTGCTCCACCGACGCGGTGAGCAGCCGGTGCGGCAGGTCGAAGATCGCCGCGGCGGTACCCGCCGACCCGAGCACCGCGCAGCCCATCGCCCCCGGTGTCCCGTCGCCGCCGCGCCGGCCGTACACCGAGGCGAGGAAGCCCGGCATCGCCCCGTCGTGCCCGACGTGCACCACCCGGTGCGGCTGCGGCACCAGGATCAGGCCCAGCCCGAAGCCGTCCCCCCAGGTGGCCTCGTCGGTGAGGGTGAGCGGCCAGCGCATCTCGTCCAGGGTGGCCGGGGCCAGCACCGCCGCCCTCGGGTCCAACGCCGCCGGGTCCGCCAGGAAGGCCGCCCACCGGGCCATGTCGGCGGCGGTACTCCACAGCTGCGCCGCCGGACCGACCGCGCCGAAATCCGTCGGCGGCTCCGGCCGGACGTGGTCGGAGTAGGCGTCCACCAGGAACCCGGTGGCCGCGTACGGACCGGGCCGGGTGGTGGTGGCGGCCAACCCCAGCGGGGTGAGGATCCGGTCGGCGAGCACCTCCACCCAGGTCCCGCCGCGCAGCCGCCCGACCAGCTCCCCGAGCAGCGCCATGCCCAGGTTCGAGTAGTGGAACCGGCGGGCCGGCGGCAACACCCGCTCGGCGCGGTCCAGATCGGCCAGGAGCTGGGCCGTACCGGGAGCGCGCAGCGTGTCCCAGATGTCGCCGTACGGCTCCCGTTGCAGGCCGGAGGTGTGCGACAGCAGCCGGCGCACGGTCAGCTCACCGTGCGCCGGCAGGTCGAGATGCCGTCCCACCGGGTCGTCGAGGTCGAGCAGCCCGTCGTCCCGGCACTGGAGCACCAGTACGGCGGTGAAGGTCTTGGTGACCGACCCGATCCGGAACGGGGTCTGCGGGGTCAGCGGGGCGTCGTTGCCGGTGCCGCCGACCGTGAGCTGCCAGAGTGGCCGGTCCGCCCGGTGCAACGCCACCGACAGCGCCGGCACCCGGGCCCCGGCCTGCACCTGCCGCACCATCCGGCCCAGCCGCGCGTTGATCTCCACCACGCCGCCAGTCTAGGGAGGAACCCCGGCGACGTCAGCGGGCGAGCATCGGGCCGAGCGGGGCGCCACCGAGCAGGTGCGCGTGCACGTGGAAGACCTCCTGGCCGCCGTACCCGCCGGTGTTGAACATCAACCGGAAGCCGTCCGCGAGCAGCCCCTCGGCCTCGGCCACCTCGGCGGCCGTGGCGAGCACCTGCCCGGCCAGCTCCGGGTCGCCCTGACCCAGGGTGGCCACGTCGGCGTAGTGCACCTTCGGGATCACCAACACGTGCACCGGGGCCTTCGGGTCGATGTCCCGGAAGGCCAGGGTGGTGTCGGTCTCCCGGACGATGGTGGCCGGGATCTCCCCGGCGACGATGCGGCAGAAGAGGCAGTCGTTGGTCACCGGGGCATGGTAGGCCGTCCCGGCAGCACTGTCCGGCATGATGTGGCGCGTGACTTCACGGGCGGTACTGGTGACGGGGGCCTCGCGCGGGATCGGCCGCGCGGTGGCGCGGGTGTTCGCGGCCGGCGGGGACCGGGTGGCGATCCACCACCGGGACTCGGCGGAGCTGGCCGACCAGCTCCGCGCCGAACTCCCCGGCGACGGGCACCTGGTGGTGCGGGCCGACCTGGCCGACCCGGACGCGGTCCGGGCGATGGTGGACCAGGCGGCCGACCGGCTCGGCGGGCTGGACGTCCTGGTCAACAACGCCGGGGTGTTCGGGCCGGCGGACCCGCCGCACCCGGTCTTCGAGACCAGCTACGAGCAGTGGCGGCAGCGGTGGCGGGAGGTCGTCGACACCAACCTGCTCGGCGCGGCCAACGCCTCCTGGTGTGCCGCCCAGCACATGCGTGCCCGGGGCGGGCGGATCGTCAACGTCTCGTCCCGGGGCGCGTTCCGCGGCGAACCGGGCAACCCGGCGTACGGGGCGAGCAAGGCGGGACTGAACGCGCTGGGTCAGTCCCTGGCGGTGGCGCTGGCCCCGTACGGCATCGCGGTGGCGACGGTGGCCCCCGGCTTCGTCGAGACCGACATGACCAACGAGCACCTCAAGTCGCCCCGGGGCGACGCGGTACGCGCGCAGAGCCCGTTCGGACGGGTGGCCCGGCCCGAGGAGATCGCCGCCGCCGTGCACTGGTTGGCGTCCCCGGCCGCGGAGTGGGCCTCGGGCACGATCGTGGACCTCAACGGCGCGTCCTACCTGCGGACCTGACCGGTTGCCGGCCAGCCGTGCGGTGCGCGTCGTTTTCCCCGTTCCGGGGACGGCTGACCGGGGTCGTCACGGGGTAAGGACTCCGCCATGAGCGACCCTGCCCTGCTGGACCTCACCGCCGACTACCAGGTGGTCGACGGTCACGACGACGATCCGGTCCTGCTCCGCCCGGACGGTGGCCCGGTGGACACCTGGCGGGAGGACTACCCGTACGACGAGCGGATGGCGCGCGACGACTACGACCAGCAGAAGCGCCTCCTCCAGATCGAACTCCTCAAGCTCCAGGACTGGATCAAGGAGAGCGGTGAGCGGCTGCTGATCCTCTTCGAGGGACGGGACGCGGCCGGCAAGGGCGGCACCATCAAACGCTTCATGGAGCACCTGAACCCGCGCGGGGCCAAGGTGGTGGCGCTGGTCAAGCCGAACGACCGGGAGTCCACCCAGTGGTACTTCCAGCGGTGGATCGCGCACCTGCCGGCGGCCGGCGAGATCGTGCTGTTCGACCGGTCCTGGTACAACCGGGCCGGGGTGGAGCGGGTGATGGGCTTCTGCACCCGCAAGGAGTACCTGGAGTTCCTCCGGCAGGTCCCCGAGCTGGAGCGGATGCTGGCCCGCTCCGGCATCCGGCTGGTCAAGTTCTGGTTCTCGGTCTCCCAGAACGAGCAGCGCACCCGGTTCGCCATCCGTCAGGTCGACCCGGTACGCCAGTGGAAGCTCTCCCCGATGGACCTGGCCTCGCTCGACAAGTGGGACGAGTACACCGAGGCGAAGGAGGCGATGTTCTTCTACACCGACACCGCCGACGCGCCGTGGACCGTGGTGAAGAGCAACGACAAGAAGCGCGCCCGGCTGGAGGCGATGCGGCACGTGCTGCACCGCTTCGACTACACCGGCAAGGACCCGGAGGTGGTGGGGGTGCCCGACCCGCTCATCGTCGGCCCGGCCGGTCTGGACCTGCGCCCCGACGAGGAGGTTGTGCAGATCTTCCCCCGGCTGTGACCCGTACGCCCCGCCCGGCCCGCCGGGTGGGCGTCACCAGTGGGCGAGGCGGGTGGCGAGCACGCTGAGGGCGGCCACCCCGGCGGTCGAGGTGCGCAGCACCGTCGGGCCGAGCCGTACCGGCCGGGCACCGGCGGCGGTGAACGCGTCCCGTTCGGCCGGCGCGATGCCGCCCTCCGGGCCCACCACCAGCACGATCTCACCGGTCGGGGGCAGGTCGACGGTGGTCAGCCGGTCCTCGGCCTCTTCGTGCAGCACGAACCCGGCGGTGGCCCCGGAGATCCGCCGGGCCACCGTGGCGGTGGACTCGTCCGGGGCCCCGGCCACCACCGGCAGCCAGGCCCGGCGGGCCTGCTTGGCCGCCTCCCGGGCGGTCGCGGCCCACTTCTCCCGGGCCCGTACGCCCCGCTCGCCGCGCCACTGCGACACCGAACGGGACGCCGCCCAGGGCACGATCTCGTCCACGCCGACCTCGGTCATCGCCTGCACGGCCAGCTCGCCCCGGTCGCCCTTGGCGATGCCCTGCACCACCACCAGCCGGGGCACGGACGCGTCGACGTACCCCCGGGAGGTGATCCTGACGTCCAGGGTGCCCCGGCCGACGGCGGTGACCACGGCGGCGGCGGTGCCGCCCCGGCCGTCACCGAGCAGCAGTTCCTCGCCGACCCGTAGCCGCTGCACGGTGGCCGCGTGGTGGCCCTCCGGGCCGTCCAGGGTGAGCGTGTCGGCGGTGGGCAGCGCCTCGACCAGGAACAGCGGCGCCGACACTCAGGCGTGCCCGTTGAACGCGTCGCGCATCCGGGAGAAGAAGCCGCCCTGCTTGCTCAGCTCGGCGACCTCCTCACCGCGGGTCTTGGCGAACTCGCGCAGCATCCGCTCCTGCTCGGCGTCGAGCTTGGTCGGGGTCCGCACGTCCAGGTGGACGTAGAGGTCGCCCCGGCCGGTGCCGCGCAGGTGCGGTACGCCCCGGGCGCGCAGCCGCAGCGTGCTGCCCGGCTGGGTGCCCGGTTTGACGTCGACGGGCTCCTCGCTGTCCAGCGTCTTGATGGTCAGCCGGGTGCCGAGCGCCGCCGCCGTCATCGGCACGGTGACCCGGCAGTGCAGGTCGTCGCCCTTGCGGGAGTACACGTCGTGCGGGCGCTCGTGGATCTCGACGTACAGGTCGCCGGCGGTGCCGCCACCGGGGCCCACCTCGCCCTGCTGGGCCAGCCGGATCCGCATGCCGTCCTCCACCCCGGCGGGGATCTTGACGGTGAGCGAGCGGCGGGTACGCACCCGGCCGTCCCCGGCACAGGTCGGGCAGGGGTGCGGGATGGTGGTGCCGTACCCCTGGCAGACCGTGCACGGCCGGGCCGAGACGACCTGGCCGAGGAAGGTGCGCTGCACCGACTGCACCTCGCCCCGCCCGCCGCACGCCTCGCAGGTGGCGAGGTGGGTGCCGGCGGCGGTGCCGGCCCCGGAGCAGGTGGTGCAGAGCACGGCGGTGTCGACGGTGATCGGCGCTTCGACGCCGAACGCGGTCTCGTGCAGGTCCAGTTCCAGCCGGAGGATCGCGTCGGCTCCCGGTCGGGTACGCGGACGTGGCCCGCGCGACCCGGCGGCCCCGCCGAAGAAGGCGTCCATGATGTCCTGGAAGCCGACGAACGGCCCGGCCCCGCCGGGGCCGCCCGCGCCGGCCCCGCCGCCGCCCGGGGCGAGCGGGTCCCCACCCAGGTCGACGATCTGCCGCTTCCGGTCGTCCGAGAGGACCTCGTACGCGGCGTTGATGTCCTTGAACTTCTCCTGGGCCTCCGGGTCCGGATTCACGTCCGGGTGGAACTGCCGCGCCAACTTGCGGTAGGCGCGCTTGATCTCGTCGTCGGAGGCGTCCCGGCTGACACCGAGAATGCCGTAGTAGTCCCTGGCCACTGCGTTCCGTGTCCTCATGTTCGTCTCGCGTTGCGCCGGTCGTCGGCCGGGTCGGCCGTCGGCCCCTGACTGGTCAGTTCTGGGCCAGCAGCTCGCCCACGTAGCGTGCCACGGCGCGTACCGTGGCGATGGTGCCGGGGTAGTCCATCCGGGTCGGCCCGAGCACGCCCAGCCCACCGACGATGGTGGCACCCGGACCGTAGCCCGTGCTCACCACCGAGGCACCCCGAAGGTTGTCGATCTCGTTCTCGTCGCCGATGCGGATCCGCGTCGCGCTCGGCTCGACCTCGCCGATCAGCTTGAGCAGGACCACCTCCTCCTCGAGCGCCTCCAGGATCGGCCGCAGCGAACCCTGGAAGTCCAGCAGGCCGCCCCGGGTGAGGTTGGCCGTGCCGGCCAGCGCGATCCGCTCCTCGTGCCGCTCGACCAGCGTCTCCAGCAGCACCGTGGAGAGCGTGGTCATCGCCGGCCGCAAGCCGGGCCGGATCTCCTCGACCAGCGCCTGTACCAGCGGCGGGGTGTCCGAGAGCCGGGTGCCGACGAGCTTCTCGTTGACCAGCCGACGCAGGTCGGTGACGTCCTCGACGGGGACCGGGGCGGGCAGTTCGACCAGCCGCTGCTCGACCCGGCCGGTGTCGGCGATCATGACCAGCATCAACCGGGTGGTGGAGATCGGCACCAGCTCCAGGTGCCGCACCGAGGAGCGGGCCAGCGACGGGTACTGCACCACCGCGACCTGGCGGGTGAGCTGCGCGAGCAGCCGGACCGTACGGTGCACGACGTCGTCCAGGTCGACCGCGCCGACCAGGAAGCGCTCGATGGCCCGCCGCTCGGCCGGGCTGAGTGGCTTGACCCGGGAGAGCCGGTCGACGAAGAGCCGGTAGCCCCGGTCGGTGGGCACCCGGCCGGCGCTGGTGTGCGGCTGGCGGATGTAGCCCTCCTCCTCCAGCACGGCCATGTCGTTGCGGACGGTGGCCGGGGACACGCCGAGCTGGTGCCGCTCGACCAGCGCCTTGCTGCCGACCGGCTCCTGGGTCGCGACGTAGTCCTCGACGATCGCGCGCAGCACGGCGAGCTTGCGGTCGTCGAGACCCACTCTCCCCACCTCCCACGCGTGCCGGTCCACGCCCGGTCCGGCTCCGCCACGCACGGCGGACCTGACCTGGACCGTGGCCCTGGCACTCGACTGTAGCGAGTGCCAGTCTACGTCGGTGCCCCCCGGGAACGCGATGATCGGTGTCGACCTGTGCCGCGCACCGCGCCGCCGTGGTGGCCGATCGGCCGGTGGACCCGACCGGTGTCCCGCTGGTACGACTTGCCGGATGCCCCTACCGTGACCTGCATGACTGAACCGCCTCGCCCGCCCGGAGCGGGCGACTCCGGCGGCTACCCGCCGGAGCCGACCGTCCCGCTCGCGCCCGGGTCCCCGTCGACGCCCGCGGAACCCACCGCACCACTGTCCGGCGCGCCAGGGGCGTCCGGGTATCCCCCGCCCGGCGGCTCCCCGCCGTCCGACGGCTGGCCGGCGCCCTCCTACGAGCCGCCCACCCGGCCCCACGAGGCCCCGTCCTACGAGCCGCCGACGCAGAGCTACGGCGCGCCGGGCCAGGAACCGCCGACCCAGAACTACGGCGCGCCGAGCTACGAGCCGCCGACCCAGAACTACGGGGCACCCTCCTACGAGCCGCCGACCCAGAGCTACGGGGCACCCTCCTACGAGCCGCCCGCCCCGGGCTACGGCACGGAACCGCCCGCGCCGGGGTACGGCGTGCCGGCCGACCACCCGACGTCCGGTGGGCACTTCGCCGCCGGGCAGCCGCCCACCGGCGACCCGGGCTACCCGCCGCCGGGCACCGCGCCCGGGGGTTACCCGCCGCCCGGGGGCCAGCCGCCGCCCGGTGCCGGGTACCCGCCCGCCGGCGGGCCGGCCGCGAGTGGCGCGACCAGCGGCGACGACCGGCTGTGGGCGACCCTCGCCCACGTCGGCGGGCCGATCGGCGTGGTGGTCGGCGGCAGCCTCTTCGGCTGGGTCGGCCCGCTGATCGTGCTGATGGTCCGGGGTCAGCAGTCCCCGGCGGTACGGGCGCACGCGGTGGCCGCGCTGAACTTCCAGATCACCTGGGCGATCGCCATCCTGGTCGGCTGGCTGCTCACCGCGATCACCTGCGGTCTGCTCTTCTTCATCCCGCTGCTGCTCGCCCTGGTGCCGATCGTGCTGGGCATCGTGGCCGCCCTCAAGGCGAACCAGGACCTGCTCTACCGCTACCCGGCGAGCCGGACCTTCGTACGGTGAGCGCCTCCCGGTCGGGTCCGGCACGTCCGGCACCCGACCGGGGGCGGCCGGTCCGCCGTCACGGCAGCAGGTCGCGGACCACGGCGTCGGCGAGCAGCCGGCCGCGCAGGGTCAGCACGGCCCGGCCCTGCGCGTACGCCGCCCCGTCGAGCAGGCCGGCGGCCCGCGCCCGGTCCGCGCCGGCCCGCCCGGCCGGGTCCAGCACGGTCAACGGCAGCCCGCTGGCGAGCCGCAGCCGCAGCATCACGTCCTCCATGTGCGCCTCGTCGGCGGTGAGGACCTCCCGGGCCAGGCCGGGTGACTCCCCCGCGGCCAGCCTCGCCGCGTACCCGCCGGGGTGCTTGACGTTCCACCAGCGTACCCCGCCGACGTGGCTGTGCGCCCCCGGGCCGAGGCCCCACCAGTCGCCGCCGGCCCAGTAGAGCAGGTTGTGCCGGCAGCGCGCCTGCGGCGTCCGGGCCCAGTTGGAGACCTCGTACCAGGAGAAACCGGCCGCGTCGAGGGCGGCCTCGGCGGCCAGGTAGCGGTCCGCCGCCACGTCGTCCGAGGGGTACGGCAGCTCGCCCCGCCGCATCCGGGCGGCCAGCCGGGTGCCCTCCTCCACGATCAGGGCGTACGCGCTGACGTGGTCCGCCCCGGCGGCGACCACCTGGTCGAGCGAGGCGGCGAAGTCCTCGGCCCGCTCCCCCGGCGTACCGTAGATCAGATCGAGGTTGACGTGGTCGAAACCGGCGTCGCGGGCCTCGACCGCGGCGGCGGTGGCCCGGCCGGCGGAGTGGGTGCGGTCCAGCACGGCGAGCACGCCCGGCGCGGCGGACTGCATGCCCAGCGAGATACGGGTGTAGCCGGCGGCCCGCAGCGTCTTGAGCGAGGCCGGGGTGACCGACTCCGGGTTGGCCTCGGTGGTCACCTCGGCGTCGGCGGCCAGCCCCCAGGTGCGGTCGACGGCGTCCAGGATGCGGGCCAGGTCGTCGGCGGGCAGCAGGGTGGGCGTGCCGCCGCCGACGAAGACGGTGTCGACGCGCGGTGGCGGGGTGTCGCCGAGGACCCGGGCGGCCAGCCGCAGCTCGGCCAGCACGGTGTCCGCGTACGTCTCCCGGCTGGCCCCGCCGCCGAGTTCGCTGGCGGTGTACGTGTTGAAGTCGCAGTAGCCGCAGCGGCTGGCGCAGAAGGGCACGTGGACGTACACCCCGAACCCACGGGCGCCGACCGCGCGTCGGGCGGTCGGCGGCAGCGAGCCGTCGGTCGGGACGGGTTCGCCTTCTGGAAGGACTCCGGGCATGGCCACTAGTCTGCCCGGCATGACCTCTCCCGACGCGCTGGTGCGGGTGTCGACGGACCGTGGGGTGACCACGCTCACCCTGGACAGCCCGCACAACCGCAACGCGCTCTCCACGCCCCTGATGACCGAGCTGCTCGACGGCCTCGCGGCGGCGGTGGCCGACGACACGGTGCGGGTGGTGGTGCTCGACCACACCGGCCCGGTCTTCTGCTCCGGGGCGGACCTGAAGGAGACCGCCGCCGCGTACGCCAGCGGGAGCGTGCCGGCCGGGAAGCTCGGCGACGTGCTGGCGGCGGTCTGGGAGTGCCCGAAGCCGGTGGTGGCGCGGGTGGCCGGGCCGGCGCGGGCCGGTGGGCTGGGCCTGATCGCGGCGGCCGACCTGGCGGTCTGCGCGCAGGAGGCGACGTTCGCGTTCACCGAGGTGCGGATCGGGGTGATCCCGGCGGTGATCTCGGCGACCGTGCTGCCCCGGCTGGCCCCCCGCGCGGCGGCCGAGCTGTACCTGACCGGGGCGACCTTCGACGGTCGGCGGGCCGCCGAGGTGGGCCTGGTGACGGCGGCGGTGCCCGCCGCCGAGCTGGACGACGCGGTGGCCGGCTACTGCGCGGCGCTGGTCCAGGGCGCTCCGGGTGCGCTGGCCGGGGCGAAGGAGCTGCTGCGCCGGCCGGCCGGGGCGGACCTGCGCGGGGAGGTGGCGGCGCTGGCCGACCTGTCGACCGGGTACTTCCTCTCCGCGGAGGGACGCGAGGGCGTGCTCGCCTTCCGCGAGAAGCGGCCGGCCCGATGGGTGAGCGCGCTCGACGCGGGGTAGACAGGGACCATCCTGTCGACATTCCCGGCAAAAGCCCAGACACGGCACCTAGTTGGTGTAAGCGGTCAGCGGCCCGGAGTGCTGGCAGCGGGGACGTACGCTTGGCTGACTGCTGTTCAGGGGGTGTGGGTGCGAACTCGGGCAATCGTGGCAACCGGCCTCGTTCTGGCCGTCGTCGCCAGTCTCGGGATCTATCTCGTCGTCCGGAACCTCGGCGGCCAGCTCCGGCTGCCGATGGCGAGCCGGAGCTGCACCGTCCAGGCCGACGGGCAGGTACGCCTCAACGCCGAGCAGATGGCGCACGCCGCCACCATCGCGGCCATCGGCATCCAGCGGAACATGCCCGAGCGGGCCGTGGTCGTCGCCCTCGCCACCGCGTTCCAGGAGTCCGGGCTGGAGAACCTGCCCGACGGCGACCGGGACTCGATCGGGCTGTTCCAACAGCGCCCCAGCCAGGGCTGGGGCACCCCGGAGCAGATCAGCGACCCGCGCTACGCCGCCAACAAGTTCTACGCCGGGCTGAAGAAGGTGCGCGGCTGGGAGAAGATGCGGGTCACCGACGCCGCCCAGGCCGTCCAGCGGTCGGCCTTCCCCGAGGCGTACCAGAAGTGGGCCGACGAGTCCGAGGTGCTCACCCGGGCGCTGCTCGGCGACGCCACCGCCGCGGTCGCCTGCTCGGTCGGGCGTACCCCGGCCATGCGCGGCGACGCCGCCGCCGCGGCGCTGACTGAGGGCCTCGCCCTCGACTGGGGCCTGCCCGCCGCCGGCGGTCTGGCCGAGCTGACCGGGCTCTCCGTCCCGGCCGCCGACCCCCGCGACGGCTGGCGGTACGCGCACTGGCTGGTGTCGCACGCCCAGGACCACGGGGTCAAGCGGGTCCGGTTCGCCGACCTGGAGTGGACCGCCGACGCGGGAACCTGGTCGAAGGTCTCCGACAAGGGACGGCACGACACGAAGGTGGTCGCCGAGGTCTTCGCCGAGGCGTGAGCCGGAGCTGCCGGCGCGGCGCTGGGTCGAGGCGTGAGCCGGAGCCGCCGGCGCGGCATGGGCCGGGGCTTCGTCCCTGGTGAATCTCCGCTGACCTGCGGTTCTTCCGTCGTGCCGGACCGCCGGCCAGCCGGGGTGCCGTCCACCGTCGGGCCAGGGTCCGGTGGGTCGGGTGTCGGACGCACCGCCTCGCGGCACCGCGTTACCATCGGCCGTCTGTGCCAGAAATGACGGGTTCCTCATGGGGAGGGTGGACGGCGTGTTCGACTACGGAGGCCGTACCGGCTACGAGCCGATCAGCGATGTCGATCGCAAGGAGTTCCACGAGCAGGGCTTCCTGCTGCTGCGCAACGTACTGACCGAGGACCACCGGGCCGCGCTCGAGGAGGCGGTCGACCGGGTCTACGCCGAGGAGAAGGCCAAGGGCAACACCACCAAGGACGGAACCCTGCACCTGCTGGGCTTCCTCGAGCGGGACGAACTCTTCGGCGACCTGCTCACCCACCCGATCGCCTTCCCGTACATGTGGGGGCTGGCCGGCTGGAACATCTACACCCACCACAACCACCTCGACGTCACCCCGCCGGCGGCGGAGCCGGAGAAGCCGTACTGGGGTTGGCACCAGGACGGGTACCGGCAGAACTCCGACCCGGAGACGATGGACCCGAACCTGCCCCGGCCGATGTTCTCGCTCAAGGTCGCCTACGTGCTCTCCGACCTGTCCGAGCACGGTCGCGGCGCGACCAAGGTCATCCCGGGCAGCCACCTGTGGAACTCACTGCCCCGCCCGGACGACCTGACCGTGCACAACCCGGACCCGGAGGGCACGGTGGAGATCACCGCCAACCCGGGTGACGCCTTCATCTTCGACCGCCGCCAGTGGCACTCCCGGTCGACGAACCTGTCGACCATCACCCGGAAGATGCTCTTCGTCGGCTACACCTACCGGTGGATCCGTCCGCTGGACGAGCTGCACATCGACAAGGACGGCGAGTGGTGGGCCAACCGCACGCCGGTACAGCGCCAGCTCTGCGGTGAGGGCACCCACACCGCGAACTACTGGGGCATCAACTGGAACGGGTACATCGACGACGAGATCCCGCTCCGCAAGGAACTCAAGGAGCGCGGCCTGCTCAACCGCAACATCCCCTGGCTCCGCTGAGCCGTCCGTCGCAGGCCACCCTGTCGCCGCGTGCCGGGCGACAGGGTGCCCCGGCGGACCCCGGCCCGACGCCCGCGTCGCGCGGCCGGTGCCGTGGTCAGGCCGGCCCGACTCCGGCGACCAGTCGGCGACGGGCCTTGTCCCGGACGGGTTCGGGCAGGTCGGGTACGTCGAGCAGGCGGGGCAGCAGCTCCGGTTCCCGGTTCAGGGCCCGGAACACCTCACCGACGGTGACCCCGTGCGCGGGCCGGCTCACCACCTCGACCGGGTCCCCCACGCCGACCTCACCCGCCCGGAGCACCCGCAGGTACGCCCCGGGCAGCGCCCGCTCGGTGAACCGCTTGATCAGGTCCGGTACGCCCCAGAAACCGGCGAACGTCCGGCAGGGCGTACGCGGCTTGGTGACCTGGAGCAGCGCGGACCCGACCGCCCACTCCTCGCCGATGACCGCGCCGGTCACGTCCACGCCGAACGTGCTGAGGTTCTCGCCGAAGCTCCCCGGCGGCACGGCCCGGCCGAGTTCGGCCGCCCACCGGTCGGCGTCCTCCCGCGCGTAGGCGTACACCGCCTGGTCGGGGCCGCCGTGGTGGGCCCGTTCCGCGATGAAGTCACCGGTCACCCCGGTCGCCCGGACCGGCACCCGGCCGGCCACCGGCCGCTTGTCGATCCCGCTGCGTCCACTCGCGTCGCCGGCCCACTCCGCCTCGGTCACCACACCGACGTTCACCGACACCAACCTGCCCGTCATGCGCGCCAGCCTACGGGCGGGCGTCCGCCGGTCGGCGAGTCGTCCCCGAGGTCCACTCCGGGGAGTCGACAATGCCGGGGTGACCACCTCCCGTACCGGTCCCGGGCCGGTGCCCGTCCGACGGCCCCGGCCGACGCCACGGCCCGCCGCCGGGCCGGTGCCAGAGCTGGACTACTACCTGGTGTGTCCCCGGCAGCCGGACGCCGGGTGGAACGGGTACGGCGGTCCGGTCGAGGGGATCGTGGTCGAGGAGTTCCGGTTCGACGCGGACCACACGGTCCGCCGGATCGACAGCGCCGCCTGGACGCCGGGTGAGGTGGGCTGGTGGACGGCACCGGACCTGAGCCGCCGGCTACGGACCGACCCGGCGCTACGCGGCCGGGTGGTCGGCGCGGCCCGCCCCGACGTCGCGGCCGTCTACCACCGGCTCGGCGGGGGCACGTTGCCGGACGAGGACACCCTGCGCGGCCGGCTGGCCGAGGGCGAGCCCCGGAGGGTGGCCCCGCCGCTGGTGCTGAACCCGACCCCGGTCGCCCCCGGCGGTCAGGCCACCCGGACGTACCGGGTGCTGTTCGCCCACGAGTTGACCCCGGACGGCCTGGCCCGGCTGGCGGACGAGTGGCGGATGGTCCGGCCGGCCGCCACCCGGTCGACGGGGGTGCTCGGCACCGCCCACCGGCGGGTCGGGGCCGACACGTTCCGGTGGGAGCTGCGCCGGATCGGCTCGGTCGGGGCGTACTGCCTGGACGTGACCGTGGACCTGGCGACCGGCCGGGACGGGACGGTACGACCGGTGCTGCGTGAGCTGACCACGTCGTTGCGCCGGCAGGGCCTGGTCCCGGTCACGGTCGAGCGGTTCTGCTGACCCTCGTCGGCCCGCCCGGCCCACCCGGCCTGACCGGATCGCCCGACCCGCCCGGGTCGACGGCCGCCGACCGCTCCGGCTCGGTGTCCCGGCGTGGGACCAGGAGGAAGGTGAGGAGGCCACCGAGCGCCACCACCGCCGCGCCGACCAGTTCGGTGGCGCGGAAGCCGACACCCGCGCCGAGCATCGTCAGGTAGCCGGCGATCGCCACCGCCCCGCCGAGGTGGCTCATCGACTCGAACAGCGCCGAGGCGGTGCCCCGGTCGTCCGCCGGGGCCTCGCTGATGCACTCCCGGGTGAGCCCGACGTAGACCGGCCCGGAGCACAGACCCCACAGCACCAGCCACGGGAGGAACCCGGCGACGCTGTCCCGGGTGGCGATCATCGCCAGCGACAGGGCGCACAGCGCCATCGCGGTGACCACCAGGGTCCGCGAGCTGAACCGGCGCAGCAACGCCGGCCCCAGCAGGGAGCTGACCACGCCGCCGACGAGGACCGGCGACAGGGTCAGCCCGGCCGCCTCGGCGGACAGGCCGTGCCGCTGTTGCAGGGCCAGGCTGCCGATCACGATCACCGCGTTGTAACCGGCGCAGTAGGTGGCGAAGGCGAGGTAGCTGCCGGCCCGGCGCCGGGACCGGAGCAGACGGGGCTTCACCAGCGGGTCCGCCGACCGGCGTTCGACCAGCACCAGCACGGCCAGCAGGACCAGGCCGGTCCCGCCGAACAGCACGGGACGGAGCAGCCCGGCCCGCTCGCCGGTCTCCTGGAGGCCCAGCAGCAGCAGGACGAGTCCGGCGCTGACCAGCAGGGCGCCGGCCACGTCGAGCCGTTCGCCCCGCGCGGCGCGCGGCCGGTCGTCGGGCAGCAGGACCAGTGTCGCGGCGACCGCCGCCACCCCGACCGGCACGGCGCCCAGGAACACCCACCGCCAGCCGAACTGGGTGGTGACGAAACCACCGAGCATCGCGCCGGTGAGGCCCGCCGACCAGGCCGCGAAGGCGATCACCGAGAAGACCCGGCTGCGCCACGGCTCCGTCTCGAACCGGCTGGCCGCGATGGACAGCGCGGCGGGAATGGCGAACGCGGCGGCGACGCCCTGCAGGGCCCGACCGGCCAGCAGCAACGGCAGGGTCGGGGCGAGTCCGGCCAGCAGGGTGGCCCCGGTGCACAGCACCAGGCTCGCCACCAGGAATCGGCGACGGCCGTACAGGTCGCAGACCCGCCCACCGAGCAGCAGGAACGCGCCGATGGCCAGCGAGTAGAGGCTCACCACCCACTGCAGGACGCCGGGACGCAACCCGAACTCGGCACCGATCGCCGGCAGTGCCGTGGCGACGGCCAGGCTGTCGAACAGCACCAGGAACGAGGCGCTCGCCAGCAGCAGGGCCACCGCCCAGGACCGGCCGGCCGGAGGCCCGGTGGCCTCCGGCGCGACCGGCCGCAGGGTCTCGGTCACGGCGCCCCCGGCAACTGGTAGCCGTACTCGGCGGCCACCAGCCGCAGGTCCGGGCCGGTGAACAGGGTCGCCAGCTCGGGCGTCATCCAGCGCTTCCAGCCCTGGGTACGCCCCTCCCGGACGACCCGGCGGGTGGCGGTCGCCGGGTCACCGTCGCCGGCCGCCACCCGGTCCTCGTGGGCCCGCATCCGGTCGAACGAGCTGGCCTCGACGGCGGCGGCGACGGCGTCCCGGTCGACGGCGACGCCGAGCCGGCCCAGCGCCGTGGCGACCACCTCGACCGGGCGGGTCTTCAGGTCCTCGAAGCGCAGCACGTCGACGTGTGCGCAGCTGTCCGCCCGGCGGGCCCACGCCGTGTAGAAGGCGGGCCAGTCGTCGACCGGGCTCGGGCTGAAGTCCCCCGGACCCCGCAGCCAGTCGGGGAAGCTGGCCGGCACCCGGTCCCACTCCTCCTCGGCGAACCCGACCCGCCACTGGTGGCTGGCGTAGATGGCGTCCCGGGGGTCGCGCACCAGGATCCAGACGCCACCGACGGGTGCGTCGCCGAAGACCGCCGGCGGGTGGTGGGTCTTGACGAACCGCGGCCAGCGCCGGACCGGTTCGGCCCCGCCGACGTCCTTGTCGTGCTGGGAGGCGAGATGCCGGCGGTACGGGGTGTGCGCCGCCGCGACGACCGCCCGTCCGTCGCGGTGCAGTTCCTCGGTGTACGCGTCGACGTAGTTCAGGCGCAGTTCGGCCAGGATGTTGCCGATCAACGACTGGCCCGAGCCGCCGTGGCTGGCGACGACGATGTCGTCGGGGCCGAGTCGGCTCACGTTCCGGCGGTACAGGTCACTGACCCGGGCGTCGGCGCGCCGGCTGTCCGGCAGCGTGGTCACGGGCGGTCCACCGCTGCCCGGGACCGGGCCCGCGCCAGCCAGCCGACCGTCTCGTACGGGATGTCCAGCTCGTCCACCCGCAGCGACCGGACGTAGTCGTCGATGTCGGCGAGGATCGCCTCGAACTGGTCGCCGGCCTGGCTCTCCAGGATCCCGTGGGACCGCCAGGCGGCCAACCAGTCCGGCACCGACACCCGGTGCCGCACCGGCTCCCGCAGCACCTCGGGCTCCTCGAACAGGCCGCTGGCCCGGATCACCGGGGCCTGGTCCTCGCGGCGGACCCCGTACCCGTAGCCGGGGATGCGCCGGCGGATGATGTCCTCGACGGCGGCCTGGGTCGGGTCGGTCAGGTCACGGTGGTTCCAGATGCAGGCGAACCAGCCCCCCTCGCGCAGGATCCGGACGGTCTCCCGCAGCGCCAACGGCCGGTCCGTGGTGGCGAACGACGACCCGAACGTCACCAGGTCGTACGTGTCGGAGGGCAGGCCGGTCTCCTCACCGACGGCGACGTGCCAGGTGACCGTGCCGCCGCTGGTGCGTTCGATGCCGATGGCGCGCATGGCGTCGTTGGGTTCGACGGCGTCCACCAGGCAGCCGCGGGCCAGCAGGTCGACCGTCAGGTGGGCGTTGCCCGCCCCGACGTCGGCGACCCGGGGGGTGGGGCGGCCGGTGGTGGCGACGATCCGGTCGATCGCCCTGGGCGCGTAGGCGGGCCGCTGGGTGTAGGTGGCGGCGAGGTGGGTGTAGTCCCACTTGACGTACTGCTGGGTCGAGGTCATCTCAGGGGTGTCCTTTCGGGGTGTCGGGTGGGCTGGGCGGTTCACTCCTTCCGGCTGGGCGGGACGGGTGGGTAGTCGAGGAAGCCGCGGATCACGTCGATGAAGGCCGGGTACTCGTCGTCGGCGACGTTGTGGCCGCTGTTCTCGAACATGCGCAGTTGCGCGCCGGGGATGGCCGCCGCGATCTCCTCGGAGAACTCGGGGGCGCAGATCCAGTCGTGTCGGGCCCCGATCACCTGGGTGGGTACGGTGATGTCGGCGAGCTGCCCGGTGACGTCGTAGGTGTGCAGGTCACGGCCGTACGCCGCGTTGATCGCCTCCGGCGAGAAGATCGGCTGGCGGGAGCGTTCGCGGCTCAGGTCGAACCGCCGGGAGTACAGCGGCCCCATCGTCTCGAAGTACTCCCGCATCTCGTCGGCACTGGCGAAGGCCCCGGCGAACAGTCGCGCGGCCACCTCCTGCTGGGCGGGCGTGCCGCGCTCGGCGACCGTCTCCTGGGCGCGCTTGAGGAACCGGTGGTCCGGTGCGGTCACCACCAGGATCAGGTGGCTGAGCCGGTGCGGGTAGCGGACCGCGTAGGACAGCGAGACCATGCCGCCGTACGAGATGCCGAGCAGGCCGATCCGGTCGAGGCCGAGGTGCTGGCGCAGCGCCTCCAGGTCCGCCACGTGGTCGTCCATGGTGTACGTCTCCGGCGGCGCGGGGTCGGACCGGCCGCTGCCGCGATGGTCGAAGTAGACCAGCTGCGCCTTCTCGCTCAGCGGGGAGTAGGCCGGTTTGAAGCCGCTGTGGTCGCCGCCCGGTCCGCCGGGGACCACGAAGAGGACGGGTTTCTGCCGCATCCCGGCTCCGTCGGGCACCAGTCCGGCGCCCTCGATGTCGAAGAAGATCCGGGTGCCCCGGATGTCCGCGTACATGCGTGGTGCTCCTCTCGCGGGTTATCGGTGGCTCGCGGCCGGCGGCCGGAGCAGGTCCCGGACCACCGGTCCGAGGGCGTCGGCGACCAGGGCGTTGCCGTGCGGGCCGCAGTGCGGCCCCAGCCGGCCGTGCGTGTAGAGCGCGGTGCGGTCCGGTTCCCGCCGGAACCGGGTGGTGAGGTCCACCACCGGCAGCACCGTGCCCAGCTCGGCGAAGGTCCGCTGGTGGGCGGTGCCGCCGTCGGCCCGGTCCAGGTCGGCCAGTTGCGGGACGACCACCAGGACCGGGTGTTTGCCGGCGGTGCGGCAGACCGTGGCGAACCGTTCGACCAGCGCGGCCAGCAGGCGGCGGGCCGCCGGGTCGGCGTAGAGCCGCCGGGTCCACCGGGCGTTGTCCCGCAGGACCACGCCGAACGCGGCCCGCCGGGCCCGCTCCCGCCGCTGCGGGCCACGGCCCAGGCCGGTGAGCAGGTGTCCGAGCACCGGCAGGTGCCGCTGGCCCCGCCGGACGAGCTTGGGCAGGTACGGGAAGCCGAGCACGTCGCGGCGGAACTTCGCGGCGTGGAACGGGTCCAGCGCGGTGATCTCCGGCAGCCGGGCGTGGTAGGTGGCGTAGTCACCGGGCGCGCGGATCGGGCTGGGGTGCAGGGTCAGCCCGCCCGGGTCCAGGGTGAACCGGGGCTTGAAGGCGAGCACGTTGCCGTACTCGAAGAAGTGCTTCCAGTACGAGTGCACCCGGGCGATGGTCTCCGGCACCACGCCCATGATCACCACCTGGGACTCCAGCGTCGGCAGTTCCCGTTCCAGTCGCAGCAGGGCCTGGTCGAGCCCGTAGTTGCCGACGCCGTAGTTCGCCACCCCGACGTCGAGGAGCCGGCCGAGCTGGTGCGGCCAGGTCTGGTCGTCGTCGACCAGCCGGCAGAACGTGAACGAGTCCCCGAACGCCGCGACCGGCGCGGGCCCGTCCGCCAGCCGGGGATCGTGCCGGCGGGCCCGCCCGTCCAGCCGGTAGCCGGTGGTGCCCCGGTCGGTGGGCTCGGTGCCCCGCTCCCCCGGGCGGCGGCACCAGCCCAGCTCCGGGTCGAACGAGCGGGCCACGTGCCGGTCGACCAGGGCCGGCGCGATGGCGGGCGCGGTGTCCCGCGCGGTGACCAGCCAGGGGAAGTCCGGACGCAGCCGGTGCACCAGCGCGGCGACGCCGGCCTCCACGGCGAGATACCCGGCCGGCACGGCGAGAAGCCTGGAAAGTCTCATCCGACCCGCACCGCCAGCGCGTCCAGGATCCGCTCGACCAGGTCCTCCGGCGTACCGTCCCGGCCGGAGCTGTCCAGCACCAGGTCCGGTTCGGCCGGCCGGGGGAACGGGATGTCCACGCCGACGACGTCGCTCGCCGCGCCGGCCAGCGCCGCCCGGTAGAGGCCCTTGGTGTCCCGCTCGACCACCACCTCCATCGGCACGTCCAGCAGCACCTCGAAGTAGCCGTCGAGATGTTCCCGGTTCCACCGCTGCCACTCCGGGAAGATGGACAGCACCGCCGCGACCACGTGGATGTCCTGCTGGTCGAGCATCCGGCACAGCCGGCTCAGCCGCTCGGCGTTCACCCGCCGGCCGGCCACGTCGTGCGACAGCGTGCCGCCCCAGACCTCCCGCAGCAGGTCACCGTCCAGGTAGACCAGGTTGGGGTGGTCGGCGCGCAGCCGGGCGGCGAGGCGCAGCCCCACCGTGGTCTTGCCCGCCCCGGACAGCCCGATCAACCAGACGATCATCTCCGCGCCTCCTGTCCTCCGGCGAACGCCAGCCGTCCCCGCCGGACCAGGTCCGTGGCGACCGCGAGGTCGTCGGCGTCGTCCACCTCGGCCCAGGCGTCCGGGCACGGCACGGTGCCGATCCGTTCCCCGGCGTCGACCAGGGCCTGGAGCAGGCTGGTCAGGTCCAGGGCGTCCACCTGCCGGGGCGGCAGCCCGGCCAGCAGCCGTTCCACCGCCGCCCAGGCCGGTGGGGTGAACCGCAGCAGGCCCAGGTACTGGCCGGTCACCTCGTCCACCGAGTGCGGGGTGCCACCGATCTCGGAAAGCGTGCCGTCCGGCCGCCGCCGGAACGTCTCCGCGTCGTCCAGCGGGTCGGCGAACCGCAGCCGCCACAGCCGCAACCAGTCCGGGTCGTAACTGATGGCGAGGTCCCCGTCGGCGGCGAGGAGGTTCCGCACGGTGGCCGCCGAGTAGACGATGTCGCCGTACGAGACGACGCACGGCCCGGACCGCAGCCACGGCGCGGCGGCGAGCAGCGAGCCGACCATGTTGGTCCGCTCCCACCGGGGGGCCGGGAACACCGGCAGCCCCTGCGCGGCCACCAGGTCGGCGCGGTAGCCGGCCACCACCGCCAGCTCGGTGACGCCGCCGGCGGTCAGCGCCGCGCGCTGCCAGTCCAGCAGCGGTCGCCCGGCCAGCGGCACCAGGCACTTGGGTCGCCGCGCGGTCAGTTCACCCAGCCGGCTGCCCCGTCCGGCGGCCAGCACGACGCCCCTCACCGGAGGGCCCCGAAGTGCGACCGGAACAGCGCGACGTCCTCCCGGGCCAGGTGGTGCGGGAGTCGTTCCGGGTGCCACATCAGGCCCACCACCGGTGCCGTCTCGTGCCGTACCCCCTTCACCACCCCGTCGGCGGTACGGGCCCAGGCCCGCAGCGGCGTCCGGGTGGTGTGCGCGGCCCAGTGGTGGTAGCTGTTGACCACCCGCTGCCGGCCGTCGACCAGTACGGTCTGCCGGGCGGTCACGTGCCCGGCCACCCGGGACAGCGGCACCCCGAACCGGCGCAGCAGCAGTTGCATGCCCCGGCACACCGCCACCACCGGCAGGTTCGCGCCCAGTGCCGCGTCGAGCAGCGCCGCCTCGGTGGCGTCCCGTTCCGGGGCGTCCCCGCCGAGTTCGGCCAGGTCGTTGCCGCCGGTCAGCAGGACACCGTCGGGGCGTACCCGGCGCAGCAGCCGGTCCGCCGTCTCCGGATGGTTCGGTACCGGCACCCCGCACAGGCCGCCGGCCGCCAGCAGCGGCCACCAGCGCTGGTCGACCGCGTCGCTGCGGGTGCCGTGGGTGGCGTCGACCAGCACCCGCGAGGAGACCGCCACGCACCTCATCGCAGCAGCTCCACCCGGCGGTTCAGGCAGTCGATGGTCAGCCGGTTCGCCGACGACCACCGGTCGTACAGGGTCTCGCCGACGCCGATCACCGCCGGCACCCCGAACTGGTGGGCCCGGATCGCCATGTGCGAGTTCGCGCCGCCGTAGCGGGTGACGAAGCCGGCCACCCCCTCGGAGAAGATCCAGTCGTACCCGGGGTCGCCGCTGGGCAGCATGAGGATCCGACCGCGCAGGTCGGTGGGGTGCGTCGACACCTGCGCCACCGGGCCGGTCGCGCGACACTGGGTCACGTAGTTCGGTTCGGTACCGGGCACGTGGAAGGCGGTCACGTCGGCGGGCCCGGTGATGATCGGCGGCAGCACCAGCCGGCGGGTCAACCCGTACTGCTGCCGGCCGTCGGCGGCGCACCGGGCCAGCACCTCCGCCGGGCTGGACGCGCTGCGGTAGAGGGTGTCCACGCAGTCCACGCCCACGTACGACATGTCGTCCGGGGACAGGCCCACGCCGCCGCCGAGCTGCCGCAGCAGCGACAGCGCCTCGCTGAGGTGCCGGGAGAACTCGAACTTGGCGTTCTCCCGGTGCTCGATGCTGGTGACGATGAACGCCAACAGCCCGTACGCGTCCTGGTCGAGGCGGTGCTGGCGAAGCAGGTCGTCGATGGCCCGCATGGTGTCCGCCGGCAGCTCGAACGGCTGTCGCGGGTCGCCGGGCGGCCGCCGGCCGGGCCAGTCGAAGTAGCCGTCGGGGTCCTCGTCGTAGCGTGGGCAGCGGATGTCGTACGTGCCCGGACGCAGGAAGCCGTACCGGTCCAGGAAGTCCTCCCGGCTCAGCAGCGCGCGGTCGTGCAGCATCCGGTTGGTCACCGTGTCCAGGGAGGCCATCAGCCGGGCCACGTCCGCCTCGGTGAGCACCCCCACCGCCACCAGCGAGCGCAGGATCTCGGTGGCGACGAAGCCCAGCCGCGCGAAGCCGGCGAAGGCCAGCGTGCCGAACCGCCGGCAGTCCTCCAGCAGCCAGTAGATCTGGGCCGGCAGGTCCAGCTCCGACCGGCGTACCTGGTCGAGTTTCGCGCCGAGCGAGGTGATGTTGGCCAGGTCCTCGCGGCGGGCCGGATGGTCGGGGTCCATCAGGTCGTTGGTGAGGGTCCGCAGGGCGGCGACCAGGTCGTCGCGTTCCCGCGCGCTGAACAGGTCACCGGTCTGGTCCGCCAGCCGCTGCCGCAGGGTGAACGAGTAGCAGGAGAAGACCACCTCGAACTCGACCTTGTCGTGCAGCTCGGGGCGACGGGTGAGCCGGTCGACGCAGTGGTCGACCAGGCGGGCCGCCAGGTGGTCGTCGACGCTGGCGGGGATCAGCGAGTTGCAGCTCTCCCGCACGTCGACGTAGGGCAGCCCGAAGAAGTCGAGCATCAGCGGGAAGCCCCGCACGTCCCGGTACCCGTACCGGGCCCGCTGGTCGGCCCACTGGGCGTCGGTGATGAGCCGGCGGTACAGCGACAGGGCGAGCGGCCGGGGCCGGGTGCCGACGATCTCGGCGGGGTTCCAGTCCGGCATCACCCCGAAGACGGTCCGCTCGCCCAGCAGCCGGGGGTGCGGCTGGCCGGCGGTACGCACCTTCTCCGCCACCGCGTCCAGGCCCCGCTGGTGCGCCTCGTTGTCGCCGTCCGCCGGCACCACCAGCGGACGCACCTGGAGCAGGTACAGCTCGTCGGCCCGGTCGTAGGCGAACTCGATGTCGAGGTTGGCCTGGCCGAACAGGTCCTCCAGTTCGGCCGCGAGCGCCGTCAGCCGGCGCAGCCGGGGGTCGACCCCGGGTCGGATCGCGCCCCGCCAGGCGTAGTAGGTGTGCAGCCGGGCCCGGTGCCCGTTGGTGACCGCCGACGGGTCACCGCCCTGCTCGTAGTTGACCACCAGGTACGGGGCGCCGGTGTTCGGGTCGCAGGTGAACACCACCCCGGTCATGGTGGCGTCGCAGACGTACGGCTGGACCAGCACCAACTGCTCGTCGAGCGACCAGGCGGCCGGGTCGCCGGGGCGTTCCCGGTAGGACGCGATGACGTCCTCGACAGCGTCCCGCAGCGCGGCGCGTCCCTCGACCCCGCCCACCGAGCGGTAGCCGCCGGGCATCATCGTGGCCGGGTCGTCCTCCTGGCGGGTGCTGCTGCGCACGATCAGTGGCCGGTGCCCCCAGTCGAGGGCGGCCACGTCGTCGAGGACGCGGTCCCGGTCGGCGTGCCAGCGTCCGACCGGGAAGTGGTGCAGCGGCAGGATCCGGGCGGTACGGATCAGCGGCGTGAGCTGTTCCAGCGTCTCGGCCTTGGAGCCGAACAACGCGGCCGGCCGGTCCGGGCCGTGCCCCGGTGGTGGGCCGGAGGACGGGGCCGCGGCAATCAGATCGGACGTCATCGTTATCCTTCGCTTTCCGGGCCGAAGCGGGGAAACGCTTCCGGGCCGAGGCTGGGGATGTGCGCATGTCCTGGTCGACGGTGTGCCGTCGACGGTTCAGCGATTCACGCCGGGAGCGGCCGCTTGCCCGGTGTAACCGCATGAGAAATACGTCCCCGCACCCACTGTGGATAAACCAGACGGTATTCCGTCATCTGAATACGACGCGGATTCACCTGTCGTCGCTGGTCAATGAGGTAAGAGAGAAAGGGGATTGACCGGCGCGTGGCCGTCGCCGGGATGCCCCTGTGCTAAGGTGCGCGGCCCGGTCGATCTCCGGGGCCTGTCGGGCGACCCGGTCCCGCACCCGACGACGACGGGCCCCGGCCGGCGGGTCGCCGGCCGGGGCCCGTACCACCGGACGTCAGCCCTTGACGGCCCCCGCCACCAGGCCGGACACCATCCGGCGCTGGACCAGCAGGAAGAACACGATCACCGGCAGGGTGAAGATGGTGGAGGCGGCCATCACCGGCCCCCACGCGGTGTCGTCGCGACCGAAGAAGAACGTCATCGCGACCGGGAGGGTGTACCGGTCCTGGTCGTTGATGAAGGTCAACGCGAAGATCAGTTCGTTCCAGGCGGTGATGAACGAGAAGATGCTCGTCGCCACCAGGCCGGGCGCGACCAGCGGGAAGAGGACCTTCCGGAAGATCTGCGCCCGGCTGGCGCCGTCGATCGCCGCCGCCTCCTCCAGTTCCTTCGGTACGGCGGCCACGAAGCCGCGCAGCATCCACACCGCGAACGGCAGCGAGAAGCCCAGATAGGTGAGGATCAGGCTGGGCAGGGTGTTGTAGAGCCCGAGTCGCTGGATCATCAGGAACAGCGGAATGACCAGCGCCTCCAGCGGAATCATCTGCACGATCAGCAGCATGATCAGGAAACTGGTCCGGAGTTTGAACCGGAACCGGGCCACCGCGGTCGCGGCGAGCAACGCGACCAGCCCGCTGAGCAGCACCGTCGCCCCGGCGACCAGGACGCTGTTGAGGAAGAAGTCCGCGAAGCTGACGCCCGGGATGAGGTTGCCGGTGAGGATGTCCCGGTAGTGCTGGAGGGTCGGTTCGGCCGGCACCGGGCGGGGCGTCGACGAGAAGATCTCCTGGTTGGGCTTCAGCGACGTGGCGATCATCCAGTAGACCGGGAAGGCCGCGAAGGCCGCCACCAGCAGCCCGGCCGTGTTGAGGGCGATCCGTCCGGCGGGCCGCCGCCGGCGGGACGCACGCGGCGCCGTCGTGCCGGCCATCACTCCTCCTCCTGCTTGAGCACCATGCGGACGTAGAGGCCGGTGACCACGAGCAGGATCAGGGTCAGGATCACCGCGATGGCCGCGCCGAGACCGTACTTCGGCGGCGGCGAGAACGCCTCCGCGTACGAGTAGATGGAGAGCATGAAGGTCGGCCGGTCCTGGGTGCCGCCGGCCAGCACGAACTGCTGGGTGAAGACCTTGAAGTCCCAGATGGTGGAGAGCACGATCAGGATGCCGAACACCGGTCGGAGCAGCGGGAAGGTGACCTTCCAGAAGACCCGCCACGGTCCGGCCCCGTCCACCCGGGCCGCCTCGTGCAGTTCGCTCGGTACGCTCTTCAGCCCGGCGAGCACGCTGACCGCGATGAACGGGAACGAGTGCCAGACCACCACCAGGGTGAGGATGGTGAAGAAGAGCAGCGGCGAGTTGAACCAGCCGTAGCCGGTCCAGTCGGTGCGGCCGAACAGCGCCTGGGACAGCCCGTCGGGCAGGGCGTTGAACAGCCAGGTGACCAGCCCACTGGTGTCGTCGAAGATCCACTTCCAGACGATGGTGCCGGTCAGCGCCGGGGTCGCCCAGGCGAGCATCACGCAACTGGCGACGAAGGTCGCCATCCGCTTGCTCAGCCGGTTGAGCAGCAGCCCGACCAGGGTGCCGAGGATCATGGTGAGGACCACGTTGGCCGCGGCGAAGAGCACGGTGTTGCGCAGCACCGTCCGGAAGAACGGGTCACTGAGGATCTGGACGTAGTTGTCCAGCCCGACCCACGGCCACGCGCGGTCACCGCGGAGTTGGCGGACGTTGTTGAGCCGGTGGAACGACATCCACACGACCTGGCCGAGCGGCCAGAGCAGCAGCACGCCGATGATCGCCAGGCAGGGCAGGAGCAGCAGGTACGGCAGGCGGTCCACCCGGGGCCGCCGCCGCGCGGGGGTCTCCCCCGCGTCGGCGGCGGCCTTCGGTGTGTCGGTCAGGGTGCTCACTTGGCGTTGAGGATGCTTTCCATCTCGGCGGCCGCGTCGGCGGTGGCCTGCTCCACCGTCTTCTGGCCCTTGATCACCGAGCTGTTCATCGCCTGGGTGGTGGTCTTGGTCCGGCTGACCTCCACCCACTTCGGGGTGAGCGGGGTGAGCTTCGTGTTCTGCAACGTGGTGGCGAACGCGGCCATCACCTTGTCGTCGGCGTACCCACCGCCCTGCACCAGGTCGGAGTAGACCGGGAAGAAGCCGAGGCTGTCGGCGAACGTCTTGGCGTTCTTCTTGTTCAGCAGCACGGTGAGGTAGTCCCAGGCGAGGTCCTTGCGCTCGCTGTCCTGCCAGAGCGCAAGGTCGGAGCCACCGGCGAAGGCGGGGGCGGGCTTGCCGTCCGGGCCGGGGATCGGGAACGTGCCCCAGACCTTCTCGATCTCGGGGTTGTCCTTCTTGATCGCGCCCTGCTGCCAGCTACCGGCGAAGGCCATCGCCGCCTTGCCGGTGGCGAACTGCGTCCGGGCGTCGATCTCGTTCCAGCCGGCGGCGGCCGGCGGGGCGACCTTGTGCACGGTCACCAGGTCGGTCCAGAACTTGACCGCCTGCTGGGCCTGCGGCGTGTTGTAGCCGGACTTCCAGGTGTCGCCCTCCTTGGTGGCGATCTCCGCGCCGGTGCTCCACAGGAAGGAGTAGAACGGCAGCTCGGAGTTGCCGGGCAGGGCGAGGCCGTAGGTGCCCGGCTTCTTGGCCTGGACCGCCTTGGCGGCGGCGACCAACTCGTCCCAGTTCGTCGGCGGCTTGACGCCGGCCTCGGCGAACCAGTCGGTGCGGTAGTAGATGGCCCGCACGCCCGCGTACCAGGGGACGCCGTACTGCTTGCCGTCGAGCTGGGCGTTGCGTACCAGGTCGGGCAGGATGTCCTTGCCGTCGGCCCAGCCGTCCATCCGGCCGCTGATGTCGGCCAGCGCCTCCTGCGCCGCCCAGCCCTGGGTCTCGGTGTTGCCCAGCTCGGTGATGTCCGGGCCCTCACCGCCGGCGAGGGCGGCCTGGAACTTCTTCGGCGCCTCGAGCCACGGGATGTACTGGACCACCACGTCGGTCTCGGGGTGCTTCTTCTTGAACTCGGCCTCGACGCCGTCGAGGAAGGCGGTCTGCGCCTCGCTTCCCTCGCCCATCATCCAGACCGTCAGCTTGCTGTTGTCGGCAGCCTCGGTGTCGTCGGAGCCGCCACAACCGGCGATCAGCATCGCGGCCGAGGCCACGACGGCGGTGACCGGAGCCAGCCGCTTCCACCTGTTCACGCCATATCTCCCTCGCGCCGTCTGGCAGTAACCTTCTCCGCCGCACCTTAGCCGGTAAAATTCTTTTACGACAGGGGTGGTGCCCGAGAGGTCCGGCCTGGCGGAGCACGCCCGCTGCGAGGCGACCGTACAACAGCCGGAAGGGGTCCCCGGCCGATCGGCCGGGGACCCCTTCACGGGTGATGCGAGGCTGTTACCGGTGGGTGACGTGGCGGCGACGTCCGACACCGGCGACCAGCGCCACGGCGATGGCGGCGAAGGCGACCTGGAGCAGCAGCTCCCGCCAGTCGATGCCGGCGGTGGTGGCGAACCCGGCGGCGCGGGCCACGATCGTGCCCAGCAGCGCGGCACCGACACCGATCAGCATGTGCAGCCAGATCGGCATGTTCTGCCGGCCCGGGACGACCAGACGGCCGAGCGCGCCGACGATGAGACCAACGATGAGCGCAGTGATGATTCCCCAGACGGTGAGCTCCACGGTCGCCCTCCTCCTCAAAGTGTGTCACTAGGTGTGTCGTTCCTGTGGTGACCGCTAAGTTCCCGAGGGGGCGAAATCTCAAACCGACGCAACCGGACATCCGGCCCCACAGGGTGCCGACCGGAAGGCTGAGAACCGGCTGAGAGAGATTCGAAACCGCAGGTCAGAGCAGCAAAGGGCCGCCCGGCCGGGCACTGGCCGCGTCCGGAAAAATTCTTCGGTACGCGGGGCGCCGGACCAGACGGCCCGTGGGAGCGCTCCGACCGAGCCGCACCGGGCTCGATCTTTCGACACGGAGGGTGACCGCCGCCGGGGCTACTTCTTCCCGGCGGCCTTGCCGTCGCCGGAGTCGGAGGAGAGCGCGGCGATGAAGGCCTCCTGGGGTACCTCCACCCGGCCGACCATCTTCATCCGCTTCTTGCCCTCCTTCTGCTTCTCCAGCAGCTTGCGCTTCCGGCTGATGTCACCGCCGTAGCACTTGGCGAGCACGTCCTTACGGATCGCCCGGATCGTCTCCCGGGCGATCACCCGGCTACCGATGGCCGCCTGGATCGGCACCTCGAACTGCTGGCGCGGGATCAGGTTGCGCAGCTTCGCCGCGATGGTGACCCCGTAGTTGTACGCCTTGTCCTTGTGCACGATCGCGCTGAACGCGTCGACCGGCTCGCCGTGCAGGAGGATGTCCACCTTCACCAGTTCGGACGCCTGCTCGCCGGAGGGCTCGTAGTCCAGCGAGGCGTACCCCTTGGTCCGGCTCTTGAGCTGGTCGAAGAAGTCGAAGATGATCTCCGCCAGGGGCAGCGTGTAGCGCAGCTCCACCCGGTCGGCGGAGAGGTAGTCCATGCCGAGCAGGTTGCCCCGGCGGCCCTGGCACAGCTCCATCACCGCGCCGACGTAGTCGTTCGGGGTGAGCACGGTGGCCCGCACCGTCGGCTCGTACACCTCGGCGATCTTGCCGGTGGGGTACTCGCTCGGGTTGGTGACCACCACCTCCACGCCGTCCTCCTGGATGGCGCGGTACACCACGTTCGGCGCGGTGGAGATCAGGTCGAGGTTGAACTCGCGCTCCAGCCGCTCCCGGATGATCTCCAGGTGGAGCAGGCCCAGGAAGCCGCAGCGGAAGCCGAAGCCGAGCGCGCCCGAGGTCTCCGGCTCGTACGTCAGCGCGGCGTCGTTGAGCTTGAGCTTGTCCAGCGCGTCCCGCAGGTTCGGGTAGTCCGAGCCGTCGATCGGATAGAGGCCCGAGTAGACCATCGGCTTCGGGTCCTTGTACCCGCCGAGCGCCTCGGTCGCCGGCCGCGAGTTGATGGTGACCGTGTCACCCACCCGGGACTGCCGGACGTCCTTCACCCCGGTGATCAGATACCCCACCTCACCGACCCCGAGCGCGTCGGCCTTCTGCATCTCCGGAGAGATCACCCCGATCTCCAGCAGCTCGTGCACCGCGCCGGTGGACATCATCTTGATCCGGTCCCGGGCGCTGATCCGGCCGTCGATCACCCGGACGTAGGTGACCACGCCCCGGTACACGTCGTACACCGAGTCGAAGATCATCGCGCGGGCCGGCGCGTCGGCCACGCCGACCGGCGGCTTGAACTGCCGGACGATCTCGTCGAGCAGGTACGGCACCCCGTCACCGGTCTTGCCGGAGACCCGGATGCAGTCCTCCGGCTGGCAGCCGATCAGGTGGGCCAGTTCCTCGGCGTACTTCTCCGGCTGGGCGGCCGGCAGGTCGATCTTGTTGAGCACCGGGATGACGTGCAGGTCGTTCTCGAGCGCCAGGTAGAGGTTCGCCAGGGTCTGCGCCTCGATGCCCTGCGCGGCGTCGACCAGCAGCACGGCACCCTCGCAGGCGGCCAGCGACCGGGACACCTCGTACGTGAAGTCGACGTGCCCCGGGGTGTCGATCATGTTGAGCACGGCGTGCTCGCCGGCCTGGTCGCCCTCCCGGATCGTCCACGGCATCCGGACGGCCTGGCTCTTGATCGTGATGCCCCGCTCACGCTCGATGTCCATCCGGTCGAGGTACTGGGCACGCATCTGCCGTGGATCGACCACCCCGGTGAGCTGCAACATCCGGTCGGCCAGGGTCGACTTGCCGTGGTCGATGTGGGCGATGATGCAGAAGTTCCTGATCCGCCCCGGGTCGGTGGCACCAGGAGCGTTCGCGCCGGAATCGAGCGTCGGTGGCACAGCGGTCCGTTCTGGTCGGCGTGACGTGGGCAGGCCGGCGGTACCGCCGGCCCCCTCTATGCTCCCACGTCCCCCCGGACCCGATCGGAGCGCTCTCCACGCCACGGGCGAGGACACCCGGCGGCAGGGCCGCGGACCGGCGGCGGACGGCGGACCGGAGAGCCGGCGGCGGACGGGCGACGGGTCCGGAGAGGGCCGGAGCAGACCGGCGGCGGACGGGTCGGGTCACTCGACGGGCGGCTCCACGAAGAGGGCGGCCAGTCGGGGCAGCCGACGGCGGGCCTCCTCCTCGTCGTCGAAGTCCCAGAAGTCGTTCAGGTCCGGCGGGCGGACCGGGTCACGCTCCGCCGGCAGGTCCGTCGCGGTCGCCTTCCGGTACGCGTCCCACGGCACCGCCAGCATGTCCTCGCACTCGAACTCCTCGCCGCTGAGCGCGGCGGACCGGACCCGCGGCAGCTCGGCCAGCGAGTCCGGGTCGGCGACCGCCCCGGCGAACACCGCCCGGCCCTGGGTCATCAACCAACCCCGGAAGTACTCGAAGCCGTCGTCCGAGGCACCCCCGTTGATCAGGTACGCCGCGCCCCACAGGTCGACCCGGTAGGAGGCGGCGAGCACCCGCTGCTGGTGACGGGCGTACCCGACGATGTCCGCCGGATCCCGGTCGGCGAGCAGCTCGACCGCGCGGGCGGCGACCGCGTCGGCGTCCCCCGGCGCGCCCGCCCGCGCCTGGTCGATCAACTGCCAGAAGTCGTCGGTCCTCATGGGGTGGCAGTCTGACAGAACGGGCCGGTCACCGACCGGTTGACGGGGAACAGCTCGGCGAGCCGCGGGAACCGGCGGGCGAACGCGGCCGGGTCCCGCAGGTCCTCCGCCTCGCCCGGCGGGTCGGGCGAGAAACTCCGCTCGACACCGCGCGCGTCGACCGCCCCGTCCAGCCCGTCCGGCTCCCGGGTGAGCCGCTCGTACGCGGTACGGGCCACGTAGTCCAGGCACTCCCAGTCCGGCCACTCCTCGTCGGCCCAGTCGGCGGTGCGCCGGCCGGCGAGTCGGCGTACCTGCGGCACGTCGGCGAGCGCGTCCGGGTCGGCGACCACCCGCTCGAAGGTCTGCCGACCGAGCCCCACCAGCCACGCCTGGAAGTAGTGGAATCCGTCGTCGGAGCAGAGGCCGCCGCAGATCCGCAGGGCGGCGTCCCAGAGCGCCCAGGTGTCGGCCCGGCGGCGCACCTCGTCCAGCCGGACGGCGAAGTCGACCACCTCCGGGGCCGGCCGGGCGGCGAGCTGGTCGGTCAGCCAGGCCAACCGCCCGTCCGGGTGGTCGGTGGCCGCCGCGGAGCCCTCCACCAGGGACCAGAAGTCGTCAAGAGCTAGCACGGGCCGGAGTATGCCGGCGCGGTACGACAACCCCACCGGCGGCATGATGGACCGGTGCCCGCCGTCTCGTTGCCCCCGGTGCCGTACCACGCCACCGCCGACCGGCCGGCCTGGGAGACGCTGCCGGCCGGACTGCGTACCGCGGTCGAGGAGCGGCTCGGCGGGCCGGTCCGGTCGGCCCGGGTCGCCCCGGCCGGTTTCACCAGGGGTTTCGCCGGGGTGCTCGGCACCGCCGAGGGCGGCACGGTGTTCGTCAAGGCGGCCCCGGTGGACCGGCAGCCCCAACTGGTCGACTGGTACGCCCGGGAAGCCGCGATCCTGGACCGGCTGCCCGCCGGACTGCCCGCGCCCCGGCCCCGCTGGACCCTGTACGCGGCCGGCTGGTTCGCGCTCGGCCTGGACGCCGTCGACGGGCGGATCCCCCGGCTGCCCTGGCCCCCCGACGACCTGGCCGCCACCCTCACCGCGTACGCCGAGGTCGTCACCGCCCTGGCCACGCCCCCGGCCGCGCTGGTCGAGCTGGGCCTGCCCCGGCTGACCGACCTGGCCCGCGACGACCTGTCCTGGTGGCGGGAGGTGGCCGCCGGCCGGGAGCCCCGTCCGGACCTGCCGCCCGCCGTCGCGGCGCGGCTGCCGGACCTGGTCGCGCTGGAGGCACTGCTGCCCGGGTACGCGGAGACGACCGGACTCACCCACGGTGACCTGCGGTTGGACAACGTCCTGATCGACCGTTCGGGCCACGCGTGGCTGTGCGACTGGACCTGGCTCTGCCACGGGCCGGCCTGGTTCGACCTGGCCGGCCTGCTGCTCACCGGGTACGCCAGCGGCCTGGCCGTCGACGCCCTCTTCGCGGACCATCCGGCGGCGGCCGGCGCGCCCCCGGACGCCCTGGACGCCGCCCTGGCCGCGCTGTCCGGGTACTTCCTCACCTCCGCCGACGCGCTCTCCGCCACCGACGCGCCGCCGCGCACCGCCTCCCGGCACCTGCGGGCGCACCAGCGCTACAGCGGTGAGCTGGCCCTCGGCTGGCTCGCCGACCGGCAGGGCTGGCACTGAGTCGCCGGCCGGGGTCGCTGCTTCTCCTGCCGGGGTCACTGCTTCCCGGCCGGGGTCACCGCTTCTTCCGCCGGGGTCGCTGCTTTCCCGGACGGGGGTCGCCGGGCTGCTTTTGGCCCGTCCGGGTGGACCTGGTAACCTGGCTCTTCGCGCAGCGATGACGCATGCTCGTCGCGCGCCGAAGCAGACCGAAATCCGAGCTATCAAGACGAGGCTGTCGCGTGGCGAACATCAAGTCCCAGATCAAGCGCAACCGGCAGAACGAAAAGCGCCGGCTGCGTAACAAGTCGGTCAAGTCGTCGCTGAAGACCGCCATCCGCAAGTTCCACGAGGCCGTCGAGGCCGGTGACACCGAGAAGGCCACCACGCTCATGCGTGACGCCTCGCGCAAGCTGGACAAGGCCGCCAGCAAGGGCGTCATCCACGCCAACCAGGCCGCCAACCGCAAGTCCTCGATCGCCAAGCGCGTCAGCTCCCTCGCAGCCTGACCCGCCTGACACCGCGATCGTCGAGCCTGACCGGAACCCCCTGGGCCCACGGCCCCGGGGGTTCCAGGCTTTCCCCGGCCGCCCGGGGTCGGCAGCGGGACCCGGCTTGTGGGCGGGACGGCCAGGGGGCGCTCGCCGCGCTGCCCGAGGTGCCGTAGCTGCCGGCCTCCTGCTCGTCCCAGCGTCCTGCTCGTTCCGCCGTCCTGCTCGTCACCGGTGGGCCGGGCCGGACGGGCGGTACCCCGCCACCGGGTCCTGGCCCCCTGGTCCGGGCCGACCACGGTCGGAATGGCGGCGGTCGTTGCGCGCCGGCGCCGGGGCCGGGGAGCGGTCGGTACGGGGCGGCAGCGAGGAGCGGCGGGTGCCACCCGGGTGTCCGGGACGGCCAGGCAGCTCACCGGTCGCGGTACGGGACGGGACGGTGGCCCGCCCGACGGCCGGCTCCAGTTGTCGCCGGAACCGGTCCCGCTCCTGCTCGGGGACGAGCGCGGCGGAACGGACCACCGACGCGGCGACCATGTCGTTGAGCTTCACCATCAGCGCGACCGTGGCCGGTAACACCAGCACCGCCCACCAGCTGACCAGCTCGGCGAGGGCGAGAAGTGCGGCGAGGGCGATCACGCCCTCGAAGTAGAGGAAACAGAGCACCCCGCCCGGGTTGACGAACCGCAACCCGAGAACCCGCGCGTACAGCGGACGGTAGCGTTCCTCGTCGGCCGCGAGGGTCGCCCAGCCGGTGCGCGGCGGATCGGTCACCGGGCGCTGCCCTGCCGGGCCGCGGCGACCGAGAAGACCGCCCGTTCCAGCGCGTACGCCCGGTCGTCCGCGCCGCCCTTGACCGCCGCGTTGCAGTCGGCCGCCACCCGCATGGCCTGTACCAGCCCTTCCGGGGTCCACCCCCGGGCCTGGCGCTGGGCCCGTTCGATCTTCCAGCCGGGCATGCCGAGGCTGCTGGCGAGCTGGTAGGGGCTGCCCCGCCCGGCGGAGGCGACCCGGGCCACGGTCCGTACGCCGTCGGCGAGCGCGTCCGCGATGGGGACCGGATCCACGCCCACGTGCAGGGCCCAGCGCAGCGCCTCCAGCGCGGCGGGCACGTCGCCGACCATGACGGCGTCGGCGACGGTGAATCCGCTGACCTCGGCCCGTCCCCGGTAGTAACGGGCCACGGTGTCCGGGGTGATCCGGCCGTCGGTGTCGGCCATCAGCTGGGAGCAGGCGGCGGCCAACTCCCGCAGGTCGTTGCCGACGGCGGCGAGCAGCGCGTGGGCGGCGTCGTCGGTGCACCGTCCACCGGCCCGGCGGATCTCCTCCCGGACGAAGGCCACCCGTTCCCGGTCCCCCTTGAGTTTGGCCGCCGGGATCACGGTCGCGCCGGCGGCCCGCAGCCCGTCGGCGAACGCCTTGCCCTTGGCCCCGCCGGCGTGCAGGACGAGCAGCCGGACCTCCGGGTCCGGGTCCTTCGCGTACGCCAGCAGCGCGGCCACCAGGTCCTTGCGGGCGTCCTGCCCGGCCCGCAGCACCAGCACCCGTCGCCCGCCGAAGAGAGAGGGACTGAGCATCTCGGCGATCTCGCCGACGGTCAGGCTGCCCGCCTGGTACTCCCGGACGTCCACGTCGGGGTCGACGTTCCGGGTCTCGGTGACGGCTTCGGTAACGGCGCGCGTGGCGAGCAGCTCCTCGTCGCCGAGGACGAGCAGAATGGGAGCGAGACTGGCGGGGGTCACGTCGCCCATACTCGCACGCTGCGGAAGCGGATCGTGCCTGCTCATCGTCACCGCGACGGCACGGCCCGCACTCTGCGCAATACAGACATAACACTTCTGGCGGTAGCTATCTGACATTTCTCGCCGGAGTCGCGGGTGCCGTCCGTCGACCCCGCACCGGACCCCGACCGCCCTATCATCGACGAATGACGATCACGGACGGGGAACTGGCGATCGCCGCCGCAGAGGCGGGGGCCGCCGTCGTGCGGTCCCGGTACGGGACGGCGGTCACCCGCTTCCAGAAGTCCCCGCTCGACTTCGCCACCGCCGCCGATCTCGAGGCCGAGCAGGTGATCGTCGATCTGCTGCGGGCGGCCCGGCCGGCCGATGCCGTCATCGGCGAGGAGAACGGACGCACCGGCACCGAGACGGCCGACCGGACCTGGTTGGTCGATCCGCTGTGCGGCACCCTGAACTTCGCCGCCCGCACCCCTCTGGTCGCGGTGAACGTGGCGCTGCGTACCGGCTCCGACGTCACGGCGGCCGCCTCGGTCGCCCCCTTCAGCGGCGAGGTGTTCTGGACCGACGGCGGCCAGGCTCACCTTCGCCGCGCCGGTGTGGACGAGGTGCTGTCCCCGTCGGCCGACTCGTTGCTGGTGGACGCCAATCTTGATCCGCCCTTTCCGAACAGCTCCGCCTTCCGGGCCGTCCAGCTACTGGCGGACCCGGAGTTCACGGCTCGGTTCCGACCCCGGGTGGTCTCCACCACCCTGGCGGTGGCCTGGGTCGCCGCCGGACGACGAGCGGCCTACCTGACCGACGGGCAGCTCCACGACAGCGTGCACTTCGCCAGCGGCATCGCCCTGTGTCAGGCGGCCGGGTGTGTGGTGACCGGCCTCCGGGGGCAGCCACTGCACACCGGTGTGGGCGGGCTGCTCGTGGCCGCTGACCAGGACACGCACCGGACCCTGCTGGCCGCCGTGGAGCGACAGTTCGCATCAGGCACCACCACCCACCCCTGACCGTCCCCCGCGCGCCACCACCGCCAGGCGACCGCCGACGACCACCACCGCCAGGTCCCCCTCGGTGTCGGTACGCAGCACCCGCGCCCCGCCCCGGGCGAGCCGGGCCAGCACGGCCGGGTTCGGGTGCCCGTAGTCGTTGCCCGCCCCCACCGGCACCAGGGCCACCGCCGGGCGTACCGCGTCGAGGAAGGCCGGCTCCTGGTAGGCGGAGCCGTGATGGGCGACCTTCAGCACGTCCACGTCGAGCACGCCGGCCGGTGTCCGGTCGAGCACCGCCCGCTGTTCCTCGGTCTCGGCGTCCCCGGCGAGCAGGATCCGCACCCCGGCCACCCGGGCGATCAGCACCAGGGAGTTGTTGTTCGGGTCGGAGCGGGTGCCCCGCATCGGGTACGGCGGACCCAGCAGCGCCAACTCCACCCCGCCGGACCGGTACGTCCAACCGGCGGCGACCGGCAGCAGCGGCACCCCGGCCAACACCGCCGCCGCGCGGACCAGGTCCCGCCCGGCGGCCGGCTCCGGCCACTGAGGAACGACGACGGATCCCACCCGTCGCCCCCGGAACACCCCGGCGACCCCACCGGTGTGATCGACGTGGAAGTGGCTCACCACCAGCAACGACACCTGCCGGACGCCGAGCCGGCGCAGGCAGCCGTCCGCCGCCCCGGGATCCGGACCGGTGTCCACCACCACCGCCCGCCCCGGTGCCACCGGCAGCACCACCAGGTCGCCCTGGCCGACCGCGCACACCGCCACCACCCAGCCCTGCGGCGGCCAGCCGCTCGCCACCAGCCGAACCGGAAGCGCGCCCAGCACCGCAGCGAGCGCCGTCACCGTCACCAGCCGACGCACCACCGGTCGACGGACGGCGACCAGCAACGCCACGGTCAGCGCCGCCAGCAGCAGCGCCCCGGACACCCCACCCGGCCAGGGCAGATTCCCGGCCGGCAGCCGGGCACCGTACCGGGCGACGGTGACCAGCCACCACGCCGGCCAGCTCGCCAGCCAGGCGGTGAACTCGGCCGCCGCCGGCCAGACCGGGGAGAGCACCGCCGCCACCACGCCCAGCACCGTGGCCGGCGCGACCGCCGGCACCACGAGCAGGTTCGCCGGCACGGCCACCAGGCTCACCGTGCCGGACAGCCCGGCCACCACCGGCGCGCAGGCGAGTTGGGCGGCGGCCGGCACCGCCAGGGCCTCGGCCAGCCCGACCGGCACCCCGCGCCGCCGTAGCCCGTCCCGCCACCGGGGCGCGAGCAGCAGCAGCCCGCCGGTGGCCAGCACGGAGAGCGCGAACCCCGGGTCACCGGCCAGTTCCGGGTCGACCAGCACCAGCACGGTGACGGCGGCCGCCAGGGCAGGCAGCGCGGCCCGGGGCCGGCCGGCGGCGAGCGCGGCCAGCCCGATCGCGCCCATGGTTGCCGCCCGCACCACGCTCGGCGACGGGCGTACCAGGATGACGAAGCCGACCAGGGCCACCCCACACAGCGCGACCGCCAGCCAGGGGCCGGCACGCGCCCAGCGGGCGAGCAACAGCACCGCGCCCACCACGATCGCCACGTTGGAGCCGGAGACCGCGTTGAGGTGGGTCATGCCGGTGGCCCGGAAATCCTCCTCGACCTCCGGAAGCAACCGGCTGGTGTCGCCGACCACCAGACCGGGCAGCAGCCCGCCCTGGGCGTCCGGCAGCGGGACGCAGGCACGTTGCAGCCCGGCGCGGAGCGTGCCCGCGGCCCGCTGCGCCCAACCGGGGTCGCCGCCCGGCAGCGGCGGCCCGGTGGCGGTGAGGACCGCGCCGGTCAGGTCACCGCCCCGGGGCTCGGCGAGCCGCCCCTCGGCGGTGAGTCGCTGGCCGGGCAGCAGCCGCCGCCACGCCGGGTCGGTGGCCAGCACCAGCGTGCGGACCGACGCGTCGACCCGCCGCCCGTCCGGCCCGGTCAGGGCGACCAGCTCGGTGCCGACCAGCAGCATGGCCGGACGACCGACGACACCCTTGACCGGTCGCGGGTCGTCGCGGACGACCAGTTCGGCGGTGACCGCCGCGCGCTCCGAGGTCAGGGCACGAATCACGGCCGCGTCGCGGGCGGTCAGCCGCGCGGCGGTCACCGCGCCGCCGCAGACCACGCCGAGCAGCACCGCGACGGCGATCCAGCCGTACCGCCGGACGGGCTCCCGGGGCCGCCCGAGCCGGCCGAGCAGGTGGACGGCGAGCAGACCGGCGAACAGACCCGCCGCCCCGGCCGACAGCAGGCTCGCCGGGGCGGAGAGGCGCAGCCCGGCGAGGGCGGTCAGCCAGGTCGCCACCGCGAGCCCGGCCAACCGCAGATCGGGCGGTCGCACGTCGGACGACTGCCCATCGGAGAGTTGCCCGCCGGACCGCTGCCCGCCGGACGACTTGCTGTCGGACGACTGCCCGCCGGACGACTTGCTGTCGGAGGGCTGCCCGCCGGACGGCCGGTCCTGAGCCGGGGCGGGGATGCGGTCGTTCACACCGTCACCAGGTCCTTGAGCTGCTCGTAGCGGGCGTCCCCGATGCCCTCGACCTGGCGCAGGTCGCCCACCGACCGGAAGCCGCCCTGCTGGTCACGGTGGGCGATGATCCGTTCGGCGAGCACCGGGCCCACGCCGGGCAGGGTGTCGAGTTGCGCCACGGTGGCGGTGTTCAGGTTGACCTTTCCGCCCGGTACCGCGCCGGGCGCACCGGGACCGCCGGCACCAGGACCACCCGCACCGGGACCGCCGGGGGCCGCCGCAGCCGGACCGGGGGTGACGCCGACCGCGATCAGCTCACCGTCGACGACCCTGCGGGCCGGGTTGAGCAACGCGACGTCCACGCCGGGCTGCGCGCCGCCGGCCGCCTCGATCGCGTCGGCCACCCGGGCACCGGCCGGCAGCCGGACCAACCCGGGACGGCGCACCTTACCGGCGACCGCCACCACCAGCTCGGCCGTACCGCTGGTCGCCGGCTGGCCGGTGGCCACGTCGGCCAGCGGCCCCACCGCCGACAGAGACGGTGTGGGCACCGGTTCGACCCGGGGCCGGGACCGCCAGGCCCAGAAGCCGGCTCCGAGCACCACCAGCACCGCCACCACGGCGAGCGCCTTGACGCCCCGCCGCCCGGGATCGAACGGCCCGGGGCCGGGCAGCCGGGACCGGTTGACCCCGGCTGCCGGAGTCGGACCGGCGACGACCGACGACGGCTCGGACCCGTCAGGGTCGTCGGCCCCGTCACCCCGGAACCCGACGGGGCCGGCCCCGTCACCCCGGAACCCGACCGGGCCGGCCCCGTCACCCCGGAACCCGACCGGGCCGGCCCCGTCACCCCGGAACCCGACCGGGCCGGCCCCGTCACCCCGGAACCCGACCGGGCCGGCCCCGTCACCCCGGGTCCCGGCGAGGCCGGCACCGCCGCCCCGGGATCGGGCGGGATCAGCGCCGTCGTCCCAAAGCCCGACAGGCGTCGAGCGGAGCCGTGGCACCGCATCGCGTACGGGAAGCAGCCGCCACAGCCGTTGGCGTACCTCGGTCTCCTGGTCGTCGGACACGCCGCGACGCTAGGCGGACGGCGGCTGCCCGGGTGGTCACCTGTGGACAACCAGGCCCGCTGTGGACAACGCCCTGATCATGCTCTGATGTGGTACGACGACGCTGCGGTGATCCCGTCGAACGAGTCGACGCCTGGTCAGGGGTGATCCACCGTTGATCCACACGATGTCGGCGACACTGCGGCCTTCCGGCGCGCGACAGCACACCTTTGCCGATCTCGTGTACATCAAGGATGGCCCGATGGGACCGGACGCGCCCGGATCCGGCCCGGGGCCGCCCGAGGACGGATGCCGGCCGCCGCCACGGGTACGGAGCCGAAAACGGCTGGACGGGCCGAGCGAGCCGGGTCAGCATCGCCCCGCAGGGAGCACATCCATCCACCGGAAGGATCAACGATGGCGCAGCGCACGGTAGTACCCGGTCTCTTCCCGCCGCCGGACTACGCGCACCTCGCGGTGGTCGAGGCCGGGACGCGACTGGTCTTCGCCGCCGGGGCGGTGCCGCTCGACGCGGACGGCAACCTGGTCGGGCCGGACGACCCGGTCGTCCAGGCCGGCCAGGTGATCGCCAACCTGGCGGAGGCCCTGGCGGCCGCCGGCTGCGGACTGTCGGACGTGATCGCCAGCACGGTGTACGTGGTGGCCTCCGACCCGGAGCCGTTGGGGCAGGTCTGGCAGGTGGTCCGGGAGTCCGAGCTGGCCGCAGGGCCGCACACCTCCACCCTGCTCGGCGTGTCCTGCCTCGGCTATCCGGGCCAACTGGTCGAGATCACCGCCACGGCCGCCGCCTCCTGAGGAACGGCTCACGCCGGCCAGCGAAACGGCTCCCCCGCTCCCGTCGGCCAGCGGAACGGCTTCCTTGCTCACGTCAGCCGGTGGAACGGGTCCCCGCTCACGTCGGCCGGCGGTGCACCACCACAGACGCCAGCCCCGGCCCGGCGTGCGCCGCCACCACCGCGCCCGCCTCGGTCAGGTACGTGTCCCGGACCCGGTCACCGAGCCGGCCGCGCAGGGCGTCGAGGAGCTGCTCGGCCCGGTGCGGGGCGGCCAGGTGGTGCACCGCGAGGTCCACCTCACCGTCACCGGCCGCCGCCACCGCGAGGTCGGTCAGCCGGGCCACCCCCCGGCTGGCGGTACGGACCTTGTCCCGCACCGCGATCGCGCCGTCCACCATGTGCATGATCGGCTTGACCGAGAGGGCCGTGCCCAGCAGGGCCTCGGCGGCGTTGATCCGGCCGCCCCGCCGCAGGAACTCCAGCGTGTCGACGTAGAAGAAGATCGTCGTCCGGTGCACGGCGGCCAGTGCGGCGTCGCGTACCTCAGGCAGGTGCGCGCCCCTCTCGGCGGCTGCGGCGGCGGCGAGGGCCGGGAACCCGATGCCCATCCCGGCGGACCGGCTGTCCACCACGGCGACCCGGTCGTCACCCAGCTCGGCGGCGGCGGCGCGGGCGCCCTCGACAGTGCCGGAGAGTTCCGCCGACAGGTGCACCGACAGCACGGCGTCGGCCCCCTCGGCCAGCAACCGACGGTACGTCTGCCCGAACTGCTCGGGGGCGGGTCGGGAGGTGCTCACCGACACCCGTCGCGCGCCGAGCGCGCGGGCGGCGTCGTCCGGTCGGGTCTCGACCCCCTCCAACCCCTCCGCGCCGTTGAGCACGACGGTCAGCGGCACCACGGTCAGCCGGTGGGCACGCACCAGCTCGGGCGGCAGGTAGGCGGTGGAGTCGGTGACGACCGCGACGGGCATGACCGGCACGCTAGCCGATACCCGGCCGGGCCGCCGAGCCCAGCCAGAACGCCGAGGGCCCGCCCGCCGGACGGGCGGGGTACGGGTCAGACCGCCTCGCCGGGGGCAGCCGCGAAGGCGATCCCCTGCCCGGCCGCCGGCACCGGGGCGGTGAGCACGCCGACGTTGTGGGCGCGCAACTGCCAGCCCCGGACGTCGTCGTGCCGCAGCTCCGTCCAGTGGCAGTTGGCGAGTGAGGTGACGGTGCGCAGCACGGTATGGTCCCAGCCGAGCAGGTGACCGCAGCCCTGCCGGGCCCCGCCGCCGTGGGTGGCGACCACGACGGTGCCGCCCGGCACGGCGTCGGCCGCGGCCTGGAAGCCGGCTCCGACCCGTTTGCCCAGGTCGTCGAGGCTCTCCACCTCGGCGCCCGGGTCCGGGTCACCGGCCCGCCAGCGGGCGTACTCGGCCGGGAAGCGCTCGGCCACCTCGGTGATGAGCAGCCCCTGCCACCGGCCGTAGTACCGCTCGCGTAGCCGCGGGTCGGTGCGTACCGGCAGCCCGGTGAGCGCGGCGAGCGCGGCGGCGGTGTCGGCGGCCCGGCTGAGGTCGCTGGCGACGATGGCGTCCGGGCGGAGCGCGGCGAGCAGCGGCGCGGCGGCGCGGGCCTGCTCCCGGCCCCGGTCGTTGAGGGGTACGTCGCTCTGCCCCTGCACCCGGCTGCCGGCGTTCCAGTCGGTGTTGCCGTGCCGCCAGACGATCAGCCGGGTCATTCGGCCGGTGCCGCGGAACCGGCGGTGGCGTCGGCGTCGACCAGGTCCCGGTCGACGAACGGGATGGTCGGGCAGTCCTTCCACAGCCGGTCGAGGGCGTAGAACTCGCGTTCCTCGGTGTGCTGGACGTGCACCACGATGTCGACGTAGTCGAGCAGTACCCAGCGCCCGCCCCGCTCGCCCTCCCGCCGGACCGGCTTGGCCTTCTCCGGCAGCTCGAGCAGCCGCTCCTCGATCGCGTCCACGATGGCGAGCACCTGGCGCTCGTTGGGGGCCGAGGCGAGCAGGAAGGCGTCGGTGATGGCGAGCTGGTCGCCCACGTCGATGATGACGATGTCCTGCGCCTTCTTGTCGGCGGCGGCCTGGGCGGCCACGGTCGCCAGCTCGTGAGCGCGTTCGGAAACTGTCACCGTTCTCCTTCGATCAACCGTGCGATCCTCCTAGCGTCTCACACGCGGCGGGTGAGCGACTTGTCAGTTCTGGTCGACTTTCCGGCAACACGGGAGGAACAGGACGAGTTTCCTACTGGTACAGGCCGCGTTTGGCGATGTACTGCACCACACCGTCCGGCACGAGATACCACACCGGCTCGCCCCGGCCGACCCGTGACCGGCAGTCGGTGGACGAGATCGCCATCGCCGGCACCTGCACCAGGCTGACCGAGTCGGCCGGCAGATGCTCGTCGGACAGTTCGAAGCCGGGCCGGGTGACCCCGATGAAGTGGGCCAGCTCCAGCACCTCGGCCAGGTCCTTCCAGGAGAGGATCCGCGCCAGCGCGTCCGCGCCGGTGATGAAGTACAGCTGCACCTTCGGGCCGTACTCGGCGTGCAGGTCACGCAGGGTGTCGACGGTGTAGGTGGGACCACCCCGGTCGATGTCGACCCGGCTGACCTGGAAACGCGGATTGGAGGCGGTGGCGATCACGGTCATCAGGTAGCGGTCCTCGGCCGGGCTGACCGGCTCGTCGGCCTTCTGCCACGGCTGCCCGGTGGGAACGAAGACCACCTCGTCCAGCCCGAACCGGTCGGCCACCTCGCTGGCCGCCACCAGGTGGCCGTGGTGGATCGGATCGAAGGTCCCGCCCATGATCCCGACCCGCCGGATGTCGTCCTCCATCCGGTGATCGTATGCCGGCCCGGCCGGGGCGCACCGGTCCCCGAGGTGCGGCAGCGGTCACACCGACCACCGCCGCTCGCTCCCAGGTGGCGGTCACACCGACCACCGCCGGTCACCCCCCAGGTGGCGGTCACACCGACCACCGCCGGTCACCCCCCAGGTGGCGGTCACCCCAGGTCGGTGGGGTCGGTGTTCGCGCCGCAGAGCACCACGGCGACCCGCTCCCCCGGCTCCGGGCGGTACGCCCCGGCGAGCAGCCCGGCCAGCGCCGCCGCCGCGCCGTGCTCCACCACCAGCCGGTACCGGTCCCAGAGCCAGCGTCGGGCGGCTACCAGGTCGTCGTCGGTGACCAGCACCGACGTCACGGCGCAGCGCACCGCCACGTCGTACGCGATCTGCCCGAGCCGGCGTGCCCCGAGCGAGTCGGCCGCCAACCCGGACACCGCGACGTCGGTCGGCCCACCGGCAGCCAGGGCGGCGTGCAGGCTGGGCGCGCCGACCGGTTCCACGCCGACCAGCCGGGCCCGTCCGGCCAGGGCGGCGGCCACCCCGGCCAGCAGCCCGCCGCCGCCCACCGCAACCAGGACGGTGTCCACCCCACCGGTCTGCTCCCACAGCTCCACCCCGAGCGTCCCGGCCCCGGCCACCATGGCCGGCTGGTCGTACGCGTGGCAGAAGGCCGCCCCGGTCGCGGCGGCCCGTTCCGTCGCCGCCTCGTACGCCTCGGCGTACTCCCGGCCGACCTGCACCACGTGCGCGCCGAGGGTGGACAGCCGGCGGACCTTGGCCGCCGAGGACGTGGTGGGCAGGTAGATCTCCGCCGGCACACCGAGCCGGGCAGCGGCCCAGGCCACCGCCAGGCCGGCGTTCCCGCCGGAGGCCGCCACCACCCCGACGTCGGTCAGCTCGCCGGCCTCCGCCGCCGAGCGGAGCCGGTTCATCGCGCCCCGGGCCTTGAACGTGCCGGTGTGCTGGGTCAGCTCCAGCTTGAACCACAGCGGACCGGTGACCCACGACGGGCCGTCGGCGACGGTCGACGCGTCGACGGCGAGGACCGGCGTCCGGCGCACCTGACCGGCGAGCCGGGCCATGGCGGCGTCGACGTCGTCCCTGGTGACGGTCACCGCGCCAGCCCGGCGTCGCCGGACGCCGACGTCGTCCGGGCCGGCGGCGTCGTCCGGGCCGTCCCACCGTCGCCGGCCACCGGTCACGTCCGCGCCGTCGGTCACGGCCGGGCCGTCGGTCACGGCCGGGCCGTCGGTCACGGCCGGGCCGTCGGTCACGGCCGGGCCGTCGGTCACGGCCGGGCCGTCGGTCACGGCCGGGCCGTCGGTCACGGCCGGGCCGTCCCACCGTCGCCGGCCGTCGATGTCGTCCGGGCCGTGAGCGCACGACGCAGGTCGTCGTCGGCGTCGGTGACCACCCGCCGCAACCCGGGCGTCAGGTCGTCCCGGGCCAGCAGCGCCGCGGCCAGCTCCCGGGTCCGCGCGGCCACCGCGTAGCGGGGGAAGGCCAGCTGGGCGACCTCGTCGGCCACCCAGGCGGTACGCCGCCGCGCGGCCGCCGGCATGTCGGCGAAGTACCGCTCGACGTACGGGGCGGTCAGCTCGGCCTGCTCCGGCTGCCAGAAACCGGCCACGGTCGCCTCGACGAGCCGGTTCGACAGCTCGGTGTCGTGGCTGACCACTTCCCACGCGGCCTGCTTGGCCGCCGGGTCGGGTCGGGCCGCCCGGCACCGGGCCGCCTCCTCCGCCCCCTTGGCGCTCGGGTCGGCGGTCGCCTCGGCGGCGATCTCCGCCTCGCCGGCCGCGCCGAGCACCACCAGTCGCCGCAGCAGCAGCCAGCGCAGGTCCGCGTCGACGGCCAGCCCGTCCGGCACGTCCCGCCCGGCCAGCCAACCGCCGAGCAGCCGGGTGTCGGTGCTCGCGGCGATCAGACCACGGGCCGCGGCGAGCTGGAGCGAGCCCCCGGCGGACGCGCCGACCAGCAGTTTCCCGCAGGCACCGGCCACCTCGGTCAGCGCCGCCGCCCTGGCGGCCGGGTCGAGGTACCGGTCGACCAGGGACCGGCTGAGGCTCAGCACGTCCTCGGCGATGACCACCTCGGTCTCGGCGGGCAGCACCGCCGCGATCAACGCGACCAGCTCGGTGACCGGTCGCTCCCCGTCGGTCGCGGCGTGCAGCGCCTCGCCCCACAGCAACGCGCGGGCCAGCGGGTCGGCCAGGCCGGGCAGCACCAGCGGTACGGCGGCCACCGAGGCCGGGTCGAGCCGGACCTTGGCGAAGGTCAGGTCACCGTCGTTGGGCAGCAGCAGGCGGGCCGCCGGCTCGCCGGTCAGCTCGGCCAGGACGCTCCGGTCGCCGTCGAGGTCCACCTCCCGGCGGCGCAGCGTGCCGTCGGTCGAGTACAGCCCCACCCCGATCCGGTGCGGCCGCAGTACCGGATGCGTCGCCGGGGCGGTCTGCACGATCGCCACCTCGGCGTACCGGCCGTCGGAGTCCACCGCCACCTCGGCCCGCAGGGTGTTCACCTGGGCCCGGCGCAGCCAGCGCTCCGCCCAGTCGGTCACGTCCCGGCCGCTGGCGGCGGAGAGACCGGACAGCAGGTCGGCGAGGGTGGCGTTGCCGAACCGGTGTGCGGCGAAGTGCGCGTTCAGCCCGGCGAGGAACGCCTCGTCGCCGAGCCAGGCGACCAGTTGCCGCAGCACGCTGGCGCCCTTGGCGTACGAGATGCCGTCGAAGTTCAGCAGGCCCTCGGCGGCGTCGGCGACCTCCTCCGGAGCCACCGGGTGGGTCGACGGGCGCTGGTCGGCGGCGTACCCCCAGGCCTTGCGTTTCATCGCGAACGTGGTCCACGCCCGGTCGAAGCGGGTCGCCTCGGCGGTCACCCGGGTGCCGAGGTACTCGGCGAACGACTCGTTCAGCCACAGGTCGTCCCACCAGCGCATGGTGACCAGGTCGCCGAACCACATGTGTGCCATCTCGTGGGCGATCGTGGTGGCCCGCTGCTCGCGCTGGGTGTCGGTGACCGCCGAACGGAAGACGTAGTCGTCGCGCAGGGTCACCAGGCCCGGGTTCTCCATCGCGCCGGCGTTGAACTCCGGCACGAACGCCTGGTCGTACTTGCCGAACGGGTACCGCTCGGTGAACATCGCGTGGAACCGGTCGAAGCACTGCTTCGTGATCGCGAACAGCTCCTCGGCGTCGGCGTCCAGGTGCGCGGCGAGGGACCGCCGACAGTAGAGGCCGAGCGGGATGCCGTCGTGCTCGTCGTGCCGGGCATGGTACGGCCCGGCGATCAGCGAGACCAGGTACGTGGACAGCGGCACGGTCGGCGCGAACTCCCAGCGCCCGGGGCGGGGGGTCGCGGCGAGCAGCCCGTTGGCGGCCACCGTCCACTCCGGTGGGGCGGTGACCGACAGGGTCACCGGGGCCTTCAGGTCGGGCTGGTCGAAGGCGGCGTAGAGCCGCTGCACGTCGTCGAGGAAGGACATCGCGTACAGGTACGTCTCGCCGTCGACCGGGTCGACGAACCGGTGCATTCCCTCACCGGTGTTCGAGTACGCCATCTCCGCCTCGACGGTCAGCGTGTTCGTGGCGGCCAGCCCGGCCAGCGGAAGCCGGTTGTCGGCCAGCAGGCCCGGGTCCAGATCGCGGTCGTTGAGGCGTACCCGGACCAGGTGGGCGGGCTTGACCTCGACGAAGGTGGCAGCTCCGGGGGTGGCCCGGAATTCGACGGTGGCGTGGGAGCGGAAGCGGTCACCGGCGGTCAGGTCCAGGTCGACCCGGTACGACTCGACGGTAATCAACGCGCCACGCGCAGTCGCCTCTACACGACTCAGGCTCGGCATCCGCTTATCCTGCCCGATGAGGGAACCGGACCGCGTTCCCAATACTCTCGGCAGTGGAGGAAGTAACAATGGGTCAGCACCCCAAGGGCGATTTCGACCTGTCCCGGGCCGTCTGGCAGCGCGCCGAGGGAGACACCTCCGACAGTGCGGTCGAGGTCGCCTTCGTCGACGACCTGATCGGCATGCGGAACTCGGCCGAGCCGGACGGCCCCGTCCTGGTCTTCACCCAGGCGGAGTGGGACGCCTTCGTCGCCGGTGCCCAGGACGGCGAGTTCGACCTCGACTAGGCCCGGTGTCGACGCGTCCGTTCCCGGTCCTCGGGAACGGACGCGTCGCGTGTTCCTCGGTGGCCGGTGCCGGCTGTCCCGCACCCCCGCTACGAGCTGGTCGTGCCGCCACCGGTCGCGTCGCTGGTCGCCCGCGCCGAGCCGGTGACCGCAGGTGGTGCTTCACCGGTCGCCGTCGCCCCAGCCGAGGGCACCCGGCCCGGCGGCGTGGTGGAACCCCGGATGGCCGGACACGTCGGCACACCGTTCACCGTCCGGCCCGACCGCGCCGCAGAACAACGGCCCGGCCCGGTGCCAGGCCCCGGCCGGGGACAGGGCGGCGGCGCCGAGGAGAAGTTCCGGGCGGAGCGTGCCGAGCGCCTCGGCGTATCCGACCGCCCGTTCACGCGCCTCGGCCAGGTCGGCCGCCTCGAACGTGAGATGCGCGGTGAACCGTCGCCCCGACCTGCCCGCCGCCCCCGTCCCCAGCCCGCCGCCCTGAAGCCGGCCCGACCGGCGGGTGGCGGCGCTGCCCGGGTTCTCCGGCCAGCGTGGCGACCTGTTGTCCTTCATCCGGTTTTCTCCCCATGGTCGACTCTGGTGGTCGGCGACCGGTCCGCGACCGGTCGCCCGTGACCCGTCCAGCTCAGGAGTCCGGACCGGTCACCCGCGACCCGTCCAGCCAAGCAGGATCAGCCGCCACGGGGAGGAGCCAGCGGGGCCAGCCGATGCTGGCCCACACCCCACAGCCCCACCCCCACGCCACCGCTTCCGCCCGCCCGCCGGCCGCTTCCAGCCGTCCCGGGCGACGGTCCCGGGCGGCCGGGCCGGGATTCATCGGGCCCGGCCCGGGTAGACGCAGCCCGGTCGGTCTTCCGCCGCACGTTGCTCGGGGCATCGTCGCCGGCCGCGTCCACCCCGTCCGCACCAGGAGGCGAGATGTCCGGAATTCCCGCCGATCGCAGCCCGGACAGCACCCTCGCCCTGCTCCGGGACGGCTACCGGTTCGTCACGAACCGCTGCGAGCGGTACGGCGGGGACGCCTTCCGGACCCGGCTGCTGCTCACCCCCACCATCTGCCTGCGCGGCCGGGCCGGTACGGAGTTGTTCTACGACGAGGAACTCCTCCAGCGGCACGGGGCGGCACCCACCCGCGTCCAGCGCACCCTGCTCGGACGGGGCGGGGTACAGGGCCTCGACGGCCCGGCCCACCGCAGGCGCAAGGCGATGCTGATGTCGGTGATGACCCCGGCCGGCATCCAGCGGCTCGTCCGGCTGTTCGCCGACGAGTGGCGGGCCCGGATCCCGGCCTGGGAACGGGCCGACCGGGTGGTGCTCTACGACGAGGTGGGGCTGCTGCTCACCCGGGCGGTGTGCGCCTGGGCGGGGGTGCCGCTGGCCGAACCGGAGGTGGCCCGCAGGGCCGCCGACCTACACCACATGATCGAGACACCGGTGACGGTCGGCCCCCGGTACTGGCGGGGGCGCTGGGCCCGGCTCCGGGCGGAACGCTGGCTCGGCGGGATCATCGAACGGGAACGGATCGGGCTGCTGCCCGCACCCGACGGCAGCGCGCTGCGGATCGTCGCCGAACACCGCGACGCCGACGACGAACTGCTCCCCCGGCGGACCGCCGCGGTCGAACTGCTGAACCTGCTGCGCCCGACGGTGGCCGTCGACCGGTACGTGGTCTTCGCCGCGCTGGCCCTGCACGAGCATCCGGCGTGGCGGGAGCGGGTCCGGGCCGGAGAGGCCGAGACCGAGCAGTTCGTCCAGGAGGTACGCCGGTTCTACCCGTTCTTCCCGATGGCCGCCGCCCGGGTCCGGCGGCCCTTCGAGTGGCAGGGGCAGCACTTCCCGCGCGGTCGGCGGGTGCTGCTCGACCTGTACGCCACCAACCACCACCCGGACCTGTGGCCCGAGCCGGGACGGTTCCGGCCGGAACGGTTCGCCGACTGGTCCGGAGACCCGAACAGTTTCGTCCCGCAGGGCGGCGGGGAGCACTGGACCGGGCACCGCTGTGCCGGCGAGTGGCTCACCATCGCCCTGATGAAGGAAGCCGTCACCCTGCTGACCTCGGCGATGCGCTACGACGTACCGCAGCAGGACCTGACGCTCAGCCTGCGCCGGATGCCGGCCCTGCCGGCGAGCCGGTTCGTGCTCGACGGGGTACGCCGGACCGCCTGAACGAACCGCACCCGCCGGTCGGCCTCACACCTGCGGATGCGGCACACCGGCCCTCACGCCTGCGGATGCGGCACACCGGCCCTCACACCTGCGGATGCGGCACACCGGGCTCACGCCTGCGGGTGCAGCACGGTACGCAGGCAGCCGTCCTGCTTCTTCTCGAAGATCTCGTACCCGCGCGCGCCCTGCGTCAACGGCATCGGGTGGGTGGCCAGGTAGCCGGGGTCCATCTCGCCGGCGGCGATCCGGTCCAGCAGCATCGGGATGTAGCGCTGGGCGTGCATCTGGCCCATCCGCAGCACCAGGGCCTTGTTCATGGCCGCGCCGAGGGGGAACGCCGAAACGACCGTGCCGCCCGCCCGTCCATACAGCCGCCCGCCCGTAAAGTCGTGTTTGACCGGGGCGATTACGGGCACGTGGAGCGGCGTGACCGCCCCGGCCCGCCCGTCGCCCGACGTACCCGCCTCCCCCGGGCCGCACCCCGGCCCGGTGGCGGCCGGACCCCACTCCGCCCCGGAGCGGGTCGGGCAGCATCCCGTCCCGGAGAAGGTCGGGCAGCATCCCGCACCGGCGACCGACGGCACGCTGCCCGTGTCGTACGTGCTGCCGCTGCGCTGGTCCGACGACCACGAGCTGGCCGACCTCACCGACTACCTGCGCTGGCTCGCCGCCCGGGTCGAGGTGACCGTGGTCGACGCTTCCCCGCCCGGGGTGTTCGCCCGGCACGCCGCCGCCTGGCGTGGCCTGGTCCGGCACGTGCCTCCGGACCCGGCGCTACGCGGCACCAACGGGAAGGTGCTCGGCGTCCTCACCGGCGTCTGCCTGGCCAGGCACGAACACGTCGTCATCGCCGACGACGACGTCCGGTACGACGACGCGGGGCTGCACGCCGTGCACCGGCTGCTGGACCGGGTGGACCTGGTCCGGCCGCAGAACCACTTCGATCCGCTGCCGTGGCACGCGTACTGGGACACCGGGCGGATCCTGCTCAACCGGGCGTTCGGCGCGGACTACCCGGGCACCCTGGCGGTGCGCCGGAGCACCTTCCGCGCCATGGGCGGCTACGACCCGGACGTGCTCTTCGAGAACCTGGAACTGATCCGCACCGTGCGGGCGTACGGGGGAACCGAGGCGGCACCGCCCGGGCTCTACGTACGCCGGCTGCCGCCGGTGGCCCGGCACTTCCGGGGCCAGCGGGTCCGGCAGGCGTACGACGACCTGGCCCAACCGGTACGACTGGCCGTCTTCCTCGCGGTGCTGCCGGCCCTCGGCGCGGCCGTCCGGGCCCGCCGGACCGGTCTGCTGTTCGGCGCGGTGGCCGCGACGGTGGCGCTGGCCGAGGCGGGCCGCCGGCGGGCCGGCGGCACCCGGGTCTTCCCCCCGGCGACCGCGCTGGCCGCCCCGTTCTGGGTGCTGGAGCGGGCCGCCTGTTCCTGGCTGGCCGTGGGGCAGCGGCTGCTGTGCGGCGGCGTCCGGTACGCCGGCACCCGGATCGCCCGCGCCGCCCACTCCGAACGCGCCCTCCGGCAGGCGCGGCTGAGAGCGCCCCGCTAGCCGATCCCCGGACCGTACGAGGCTTCGACCGCTGACCGCGCGACCACCGCCGCGCCGTCATCCGGCGACCCGGCCGCTGACCGCTGACCGCTGACCCGGGACAGCGAATCGCGGCCACCGACCGGCGGGAAGCCGGGGATGGCCGCGATTCGCGGAGTGTGACGGCGCGGACCGCCGGATCAGTACCGGACCTGTTCGCGCGACTGCTGCGCCTGGTCCCGTACGTCGTGCGCGGCCGACCGGGTGTCCTCCTTGACCGCCTGCACGGCCTCCTGGGCGGTCGACCGCACCGACTCGGTGGCCCGCTGCGCCGGCTCGCGGAGCTGCTCCTTCACCTCGCCGGCGACCTCGCCCAGCTTCTCGGTGACCACGTGGGAGTGCTCGCGGGCCTTCTCCTTGACCTGGGTGGCCGCCCGCTGCTCCCGGTCGGTGGCCGGCAGCAGGGACGAGGCCAGCCAGCCCACGCCGAACGCGATCAGACCGGCGGCGAGCGGGTTGCCCTGGGACTTCTGCCGGATCACCTGGGGCGTACGCTGCGCCGCGTCCTGCACCGACGAGGCGGCCGAGTGCGCGGCGTGGCCGACGCCGGACGCCGCCGACGAGGCGCGGTCGGTGACCGAGTGGGCGGCGTGCCCGCCGGCGTGGCCGAGATCCGACGCGGTTCCCATGACCCTGTCCCTCACATTCTGCAGAGCGCTGCGCGCCCGCTGCTTGCGGTCATCGACGATGCGGCTCGGGCTGACCTTGTACGCCAGGGCGTCCACATCGGAGCTGAGGTTGTTGCGGGTGGCTTCGATCTCCCGGCGGATCTGCTCGGGGTCGGTGCTGGTGCTCATCGGGTGACTCCCTCCGGGTGGGGCTTGAGCGCGTCCGGGATCTGCTGCACGGTGTCGTTGGTGCGCCGCAGGCCGCGGACCCGCTCGGCGTTCTTCTTGCCCATCGAGTAGAGGACGGCGGCGAGGGCGCCCCAGATGACGGCGACGATCAGCGCCGCCCAGCCGGCGTCCATCACGTTGGACAGGCCGGCCCAGAGGGCGAGCGAGAGGAAGAGCGCCACCATGTAGCCACCGAAACCGGCCCCGCCGAAGAGTCCGGCGGCCTTGCCCGCCTTCTTTCCCTCCTGGCGGATCTCGGCCTTGGCCAGCTCCACCTCCTGACGCATCAGCGTCGACAGGTCGGTGGTGACCTGACGCATCAGGTCGCCGAGGGACCGCCCGGTCACCTCCTCGGCCGTGTGCGGATGCCCGTCAGCCGGGTACGGGGGCCCGTCAGCGGTGTACGGGTGCCCGTTGGCGTTGGTGGTCGGCTGGTATCCGGGGTCTGTTCCGTACCCCTGGGTCGGCAGGCTCACGTCGCCGCCTCCTTTCCGTCAGCGCCGGCACGCCCCCGCTCGGCGGCGCACCGGATGGTCATCGGGTTCACGGGCGGGTGACGCCGCTCGACGGGACACCCGGCAGCGGGTCGGTCTGCTGCACCGGCGGCAGCGGCTGGCCGGTACCGGTCGGCGGCAGCGGGTCGACGTAGCCACCCGGCGGCACCGGGTCGGCGTACCCACCGGGGCGGGGCGGCTGGGTGTGCCCGCCGGCCAGCGGGTCGGCGTAGCCGGGATCGGGGGTCGCGTACGTGGTCGGCGGGAGGACCGCGGTCCGGTCCGGGTCGGCGACCGGCTGGTACGCCGGCTGGTGGCCGTTGGCCGCGTGCTGCCCGTCACCGGTGGCGGCGATGTTCTTCGTCAGCCGGCCCGCGAGGACACCCAGCACGGCCGCCCCGACCAGGAAGGTGCCCGGGTTCCGGCGGGCGTAGTCGCGTACCTCGTGGAGGATGTCGCCGGGCTGGCGCTCCTCCAGCCAACCGGCGACGCCGTGCACCCGCTCGGCGGCCTGGTGGGCCAGTTCGGTCACCGGGCCGGACTGGCCGCCCTGCTGCGCCATCGAGCGCATCTCGTCGGCCAACGAGCGCAGTCCGGTCGCGGCCCGACGCTGCTGGTCACCGGCCTGGCTCTGGAGCTGGCTGCGGGCCTCGCCGTAGATGTTGCGGGCCTGGCGGGTGGCCTCACCGACCACCTCCCGGCCCTGCTCCTTGGCGGTCTGGGCGACCTCGCCGCCCGCGTGGGCGGCTTCCGCGCCGACCTGCCGGGCCTGGTCGCGTACACCGTTGTGGGACTCGTGCACCCCGTTGTGCGGCTGCTCGCCGTAGGTGGTGGTGCCGTAGGTCGAAGACGTGGTTGCCGGATCGTAGGACATGGGTTCCCTTCCGCTGGAGAAACTCGTCGCGGTTTTTCACTGGGGGATTTCGCCGGCTTCGCTCGTCGGCTGTCTATTGACCTACCCCCAGCTTTCGGGTCCATGCGCGCTTCTTCTCGGTTTCTGCCGCGCGCCCGGCCGCTCCGGACACAGTGCTTGGTCAGGGCAGTTGACCAGGGCGGACAGCGGGCGCGACCGGCCGCGCCGATGTGACCGACCACACCCGGCAGCCACGCCGGACAGCACCCGGCAGGCACGACGGACGGCATGCGGCAGGCACGAAGAACTGCGCGTGACAGGCACGAAGAGAACTGCGCGCAGGCGGCGCGGCGACGCCACGCACAGGCGGCGCGGCATCGCCACGCGGTGGGCGGCAGCAGCCAGCGCGGATGCTCGGCCGCCGCCGCGTTGAGCCGGGCCGCCAGCTCCAACGCGGTGGGGGACGCTACGCCGCCAGCGGGAGGCGCTTGGCGAAGCAGACGCTGTACGGGTTGTCGACGTACTCCCCGTAGACCGGGATCGGGGCGTACCCGCAGGAGGTGTACAGCCCGATCGCGGCCGGCAGGTAGGTGCCGGTCTCCAGGCACACCGTGTGGTGGCCGAGTTGGAAGGCCAGCTCCTCCAGGGCGGCCAGCAGGTCCCGGGCGATGCCCCGCCCCCGGTACGCCGGGCGGACGTACATCCGCTTGATCTCCCCGGTGTCCCGGTCCAGCGACTGCACGCCGCCGCAGGCCACCGCCCGGCCGTCGAGGACCACCGCGAGGTACCGGATGTCGTGCCGGGTCTCGGTGGCCTGGCCGTCCAGTCCCCCGTCGGCCTCCCGCAGCTCCCGCTGCTGCGCGGTGACCAGCGCGGCGATCTCGGGATCAGTGGCGGGACGGGTCTCGATCAGCATGACGTCACGCTAGGACCGGCAGATTTCCCGCAGGTTTCCAGCGGTGGGACCGGTCACGGAGCGCAGTCAGCTATTCGGCGTCGCCGCCCCCGACGGCTGTTCGGCGTCGTCGGCGGCGTACGCGGGGTCGTCGGCTGCCGCGTCGGTGTCTGCGGGGTCGTCGGCCGGGCCGGCCACCGCCCCGGCCACGGCGGCCCCGGCCACCCCGTCGACCTCGATCTCGTCCGCCGGACGCTGGCGGCGGGCCTTACGCGCGGCCAGCCGCTCGGCCGCCGAGGCCCGGTTCGACTTGTCCTCCAGCCGCACGTCGGTGCCCCGGTTGCCAGGGACGAAGTCGACGCCCGCGTACAGGGTGGGCTGCCAGTCGAACTCCCGGTCGCCGATCCGGACCAGGTCGCCCGCCTCCGCGCCGGCCTTGGCGAGTTTCTCCTCCACCCCGAGCCGGGCCAGCCGGTCGGCGAGATACCCGACCGCCTCGTCGTTGTCGAAGTTCGTCTGCTTGACCCAGCGCTCCGGGCGGGTGCCCCGGACCAGGTACGAGCCGTCGTCCTGCGGCTCGATGGTGAAGCCGGCGTCGTCGACCGCGGTGGGCCGGATCACGATCCGGGTCGGTTCGGTCGGCGGGGCCGCCCGCCGGGCCTGCTCGACCCGCTCCGCCATGGCGAAGATCAGCTCGCGCAGCCCCTCCCGGGTGGCCGCCGAGACCTCGAAGATCGGCCAGCCGCGCTCCTCCAGGTCCGGCCGGACGATCTCGGCGAGGTCCCGCCCGTCCGGCACGTCGACCTTGTTCAACGCCACCAACCGGGGCCGGTCGGCCAGGCCGCCGTACTCGGCCAGCTCCGCCTCGATGGTGTCGATGTCGGCGACCGGGTCGCGGCCCGGCTCCAGGGTGGCGGTGTCGACCACGTGCACCAGTACGGCGCAGCGCTCGACGTGCCGGAGGAACTCCAGCCCCAACCCCTTGCCGGTGGCCGCGCCGGGGATCAGCCCCGGCACGTCGGCCACGGTGAAGGTGTGCTCGCCGGCCTGGACCACGCCCAGGTTCGGCACCAGCGTGGTGAACGGGTAGTCGGCGATCTTCGGCTTGGCGGCGGAGATCACCGAGATCAGCGACGACTTGCCGGCCGACGGGAAGCCGACCAGGCCGACGTCGGCGACGCTCTTCAGCTCCAGTACCACGTCGAGCTGGTCGCCGGGCTCGCCCAGCTCGGCGAAGCCGGGGGCCTTGCGGCGGGCGTTGGCCAGCGAGGCGTTGCCCCGACCGCCGCGACCGCCCCGGGCCACCTCGAAGGTGGTGCCGGCACCGACCATGTCGGCCAGCACGGTGCCGTCGAGGGTCTGCACCACGGTGCCGTTGGGCACCTTGAGCACCAGGTCACGGCCGTTCGCGCCGTCCCGGTTGGAGCCCGCGCCGCCCTTGCCGTTGTCGGCCTTGACGTGCGGACGGAAGTGGAAGTCGAGCAGCGTGTGCACCTGCGGGTCGACGACCAGCGACACGCTGCCGCCGTGCCCGCCGTTGCCGCCGTCCGGGCCGCCGAAGGGCTTGAACTTCTCCCGGTGGATCGAGACACAGCCGTGCCCGCCGTCGCCGGCCTGCAAGTGCAGAACGACCCGGTCAACGAACGTCGTCACGCCGCCAATTCCTCTCCGCGGGAGCCCCGCGACCACCTGTCGAAACCACGAAAAAGGCGAAGCGGGCCGGGACACCAGGTCCGCGGCCCGCTTCGCCGGAAGACTACTGCCCCGCCGGTACGATGCTGACGGTCTTGCGACCGCGCTTGGTACCGAACTGGACCGAGCCGGCGGCCAGCGCGAAGAGCGTGTCGTCTCCGCCGCGGCCGACCAGGTCACCGGGGTGGAACTTGGTGCCCCGCTGCCGGACGATGATCTCGCCCGCGCTGACCACCTGACCACCGAAGCGCTTCACGCCGAGTCGCTGGGCCGCGGAGTCACGACCGTTACGCGAGCTGGACGCACCCTTTTTGTGAGCCATTGGAGGACGACCTACTTCCCGCTGGAGATGCCGGTCACCTTGACCTGGGTCAGCGGCTGGCGGTGACCCTGGCGCTTGTGGTAGCCGGTCTTGTTCTTGAACTTGTGGATCCGGATCTTCGGGCCCTTGGTGTGTGCGGCGATCTCGCCGGACACCGCGACCTTGGCGAGCTTCGCCGCGTCGGTCACCAGGTCGTCACCGTCGACGAGGAGCACCGCGGTGAGCTGCACCGCGTCGCCGGGGGCACCGACGAGCTTCTCGACCTCGATCACGTCGCCCTCGGCGACCTTGTACTGCTTGCCGCCGGTCTTGACGATCGCGTACATCGGAGGCGCACTCCCTGTCGTTGAGGCTGCTAGCGTCGTTTCCCGCCGTCACCGGCAGGTCGTTCCCGCGGCGGCTCACCGGGCGACTGCGGCGCGGCGGCTCGGGCAGCGAGAACTCGGCGCACCAAAGTACGCCGCAGGCTAGCGTACGCCATGCCCGGTCGGAGCCCCAAACCGGGGCCGGCCAGGTACGACACCGGGCCCCGACCACGATGACGTGTGGTCGGGGCCCGGTGGCCGTCGGTGACTCCTCAGCGCCGCCTCACGGCCGGGTACGCCGCCGCGCGCCGCCGCGACGGGACCGGCGACGACCGCCACCCGCCTCGGCCAGCTCGTCGTCGGTCTCCCCGTCGACCAGCGCGTCCGGGTCGTCGGCGGCGGCGAGCCGGGCCGACTCGCCGCGCTGGGCGTCGGCCACCGCCGGGGCCGCCGCCGTGTCCGTCTCGTACCGGGACAGGTCGTAGCCCATGGTGTCGTGGTACTCGGTTTCGGTCGGCGTCTCGGCGACCTCGACCTCGACGGTGCTCCGTTCCGGCGCGGCGGACCGGCGCGCCCGCCGCCGCGAGGAGGTGCCGTTCTGCTCGGTCGGGGCCGGCGGAGCAGGGGCGGCCGCCGCGGCCACCACCTTGGTCTTCTCGCCCGCGCCACCGCGTGGCTTCTCCGGCACCGGCTCGGTGTGGATGATCAGGCCCCGGCCCTTGCAGCACTCGCAGGTCTCGCTGAACGCCTCCAGCAGGCCCGCGCCGATCCGCTTCCGGGTCATCTGCACCAGCCCCAGCGAGGTGATCTCGGTGACCTGGTGCTTGGTGCGGTCCCGGCCGAGGCACTCGGTCAGCCGGCGCAGCACCAGCTCCCGGTTCGACTCCAACACCATGTCGATGAAGTCGATCACCACGATGCCGCCGATGTCCCGCAGCCGGAGCTGCCGGACGATCTCCTCGGCCGCCTCGAGGTTGTTCCGGGTGACGGTCTCCTCCAGGTTGCCGCCGGCCCCGGTGTACTTGCCGGTGTTGACGTCGACCACGGTCATCGCCTCGGTGCGGTCGATGACCAGGTGCCCGCCGGAGGGCAGGAAGACCTTCCGGTCCAGCCCCTTGAGGATCTGCTCGTCGATCCGGTACTCGGCGAACACGTCCGAGGTGCCGACGTGCCGGCGCAGCCGCTCGACCAGGTCCGGCGAGACGTGCGACAGGTACGACTCGACCAGCCCGTACGCGCCCTCGCCCTCGATCACCAGCTCGCGGAAGTCCTCGTTGAACAGGTCCCGCACCACTCGGATGACCAGGTCCGGCTCCTCGTAGAGCAGCACCGGCGCGCCGCCCTCGGTGGCCTTGGCCTGGATGTCCTCCCACTGCGCCTGGAGCCGCTTGACGTCGCGGGCCAGCTCGTCCTCGCTGGCCCCCTCGGCGGCGGTCCGGACGATCACGCCCGCGCCGTCCGGGACCAGCTTCTTCAGCACGTCCCGCAGCCGCTTGCGCTCGGTGTCCGGCAGCTTCCGGCTGATCCCGGAGGCGTTGCCGTTGGGCACGTAGACCAGGTGCCGCCCGGAGAGCGCGATGTGACTGGTCAGCCGGGCGCCCTTGTGCCCGATCGGGTCCTTGGTGACCTGCACCAGCACCGAGTCGCCGGACTTGAGCGCCTGCTCGATCGAGCGGGCCCGCCCCTCCAGGCCGGTGGTGTCCCAGTTCACCTCGCCCGCGTACAGCACGGCGTTGCGCCCGCGCCCCACGTCGACGAAGGCCGCCTCCATGCTGGGCAGGACGTTCTGCACCTTGCCCAGGTAGACGTTGCCGGCCATGGTGCCGGCGGAGTTGCGGGTGACGTAGTGCTCCACCAGCACACCGTCCTCGAGGACGCCGATCTGGGTCCGGTCACCGCGCTGGCGGACCACCATCACCCGGTCGACCGCCTCCCGGCGGGCCAGGAACTCCGACTCGCTGAGGATCGGCGGGCGGGTCCGGCGCTGCTCCCGGCCGTCCCGGCGGCGCTGCCGCTTGGCCTCCAGCCGGGTCGAGCCGGAGACGCCCTGCACCTCGTCGACGGTCTTGCGCGGCTCACGGATCTTGACCACGGTCGGTACGCCGTCGTCGGTGGTGGCCTCGACGTCACCCGAGCCCCGGCGGCGGCGACGACGGCGACGGCGGGTCAGCCCGTCGCCACCCTCGTCCTCCTCCTCGTCGGCCTCGGCTTCGGGCTCCTCCTCGGCCTGGGCCGTCTCCTCGGACTCCTCGTCGTCGGCCTCGTCGGCCCCGCCCTTGCCCCGGCCCCGGCCCCGGCGGCCACGGCGACGCCGCCGACGACCGGCGGCGGTGTCGTCGTCCTCGTCCTCGTGTTCGGCGGCCTCGTCCTCGGCCTCGGCTTCGGGCTCCTCCTCGGGCTCGGTCTCGACCTCGACCGGCTCCGGCTCGCGCCGGGCGCGCCGCCGACGCCGGGTGGTCTCGGCCGGCTCCTCGACGACGGGGGGCTCCTCGACGGCGGCCGGCTCCTCGGCCGGCGGGGTCACCCGGGCCGGCGGCAGCGCCTCCGGCACCGGGGCCATGAACAGCACGGTCGGCGCGGTCAGCGCGGCCCGACGGCGGCGGCTGGCCGGCTTCTCCTCGGCCGGCGCGGCCACGTCCGCCTCGGCGGCCGGCGCGGCGGCCTGGTCGGTCGGGCCGGGTACGGCGACGCCCGGCGGGACCTCACCGGAGCGGTTCTCGGCCCCGCTCGCCGCCGGGGTCTGCCGTCGGGTCCGCCCGCGCGTCGCCCGTACCGGCGCGGCCTCGGCGGCCGGTCCGGCCGCCACCTGCGCTGATTCGCCGGCCGGCGCGGACTCCGCCGGCGGGGTCGGTCCGGCCGCGGTCGGGGTCGGCTGGTCCACCGGGACGGTCTCCTCGACCGCCACCACCTCGCCGGCACCCGGCGGGGTGACCTCCACGGTGGTGGTCTCGGTGGTCTCGATCACCGGCGGGACGGGTTCGGCGGCCGGGGCGGTCGCCTCCGGAGCCGGCTCGGCGGCCGGGGCGGCGGCCTTCTTCCGGCGGGTCCGGGTCACCTTGACCGGCGGTACGACCTCGTCGGTGGTCGGTACCACCTCGGCCGCGACGACCGGTTCCTCGGTCGCCTTCGGGGCGGTCGCCTTGCGCCGGCGGCGGGTGGTCTTCGGGGCGGCCTCCAGGTCACCGGCTACCGGGGCGAGCACCTCCCCCTGGAGGGGCTCCGCGCTGGCTGACGCGGTGCCGACCGACGCGTCCACGGGCGCCTCGGTCTGTTCCGGTTGGTTGAGCGGCGCGGCCTTGCGCCGGGTGGTCCGCCGACGCGTCGGCGCGGCCACCGGGGTGTCAGTGGTCTCGGCGGTCTCACCGGCCGGCTGTGTGCCGGTCCGTTCGCCGCCCTCGGGCTCGTTCTCGAGCATGGACGTTCTCCAGTTCTGGCTGCCCCGGGCGCGGGTGAGCGCTGCCACGCAGGGTTGCCGCAAAGTTTTTCCGCCGGCGCACGAGGTGCACGCCCGCCGAAGTCTGCCTGCCTGAGCACCGACCGGATGTCCGGTCAGCGCTCACCGATGATTACCCCGTCGCGGTCCGCATCCAACGGATCCGCGATCGCGCCCTGCGCGGTCAGCGTGCCCTGTGCCAGCCGGGTCGTTCTCGGCGAGACCGGCGGCTCCAGGTCGGCCACCACGCGGAGGCCGGAAAGGACGTCATCGGGTCGAACGGACGGGGTGACCTGCCGGACGACCAGTTCGAGTATCGCACACGGTACGGCGGTGACCTCGGAAGGCGTCTCCGCCGGCTCCCGGACCTCGATCCGGGCCACCGCCGCACGGGCGTCGAAGGTCCGTCGCCCCTGCTTGGTCATCCGCTCGACCAGCACCTCGTCGGCGGCGGTGAAGGCGGCCACCGCCTGCCGCAGCGTCACCGGTTCGACACCGGGCAGCTCGATCCACCAGTGCGACGCCTGGATCCGCTCGGCCAGGCTGCCGCCGTCGGCGACCACGGCGTCGAGCACGTCGAGGCCGGGCGAGAGCGCGGCGTCCAGCGCGGTGCGCAGCTCGTCCGGGTCGACCGGGGCGCGCAGGCCGATCTCGAGGTACTCCGCCTCGCTGGCCACCCCGGTCGGCGCGGCGCTGGCGTAGGAGATCTTGGGGTGTGGGGTGAAGCCCTGGGAGAAGGCGATCGGTACGCCGGCCCGCCGCAGCGCCCGTTCGAACGCCCGGGCGAAGTCCCGGTGCGAGGTGAACCGCAGGGGCCCCCGCTTGGCGTACCGGATCCGGACGCGCTGGACGACCGGCGCCTGCCCACCCTCCGGCTGTGGTTTCTTGTTGATCGTCGTGCTCCTCGGAAGTCAGGTTCGATTGATCATGGGTTCATTGTCCGTGACACATCGTGTCGAGGACAACACATCCATGATCAATCAAGACCGGCCGCGCCGCGCGTCGGGCGCGACGGGTCACTGCGGGGCGGCCGGGGAGGGGACCTTCAGGCCGGCACCGCCCACCGGGGTCAACGGCAGCAGTTTCTTCCCGGTCGGGCCGATCTGGATCTCGGTGTCCATGGACGGACAGACGCCGCAGTCGAAGCAGGGCGTCCACCGGCAGTCGTCCTGCTCGTACTCGGAAAGCGAGTCCTGCCAGTCCTGCCAGAGCCAGTCCTTGTCCAGCCCGGAGTCGAGATGGTCCCAGGGCAGGACCTCCAGCTCGTCCCGCTGGCGGGTGGTGTACCAGTCCAGGTCCACGCCGAACGTCGGCAGCACCTCGGCGGCGGCGTCCACCCAGCGCTGGTAGGAGAAGTGCTCGCTCCAGCCGTCGAACCGGCCGCCGCTCTCCCAGACCTTCCGGATCACCGCGCCGACCCGCCGGTCACCCCGGCTGAGCAGGCCCTCGATCAGCGACGGCTCGCCGTCGTGGTAGCGGAAGCCGATCGCCCGGCCCAGCGAACGGTCCGCGTTGATCGCCTGCTTGAGCAGCTTGAGCCGGCCGTCGATGACCTCCGGCCGCTCCATCGCCGCCCACTGGAACGGGGTGTGCGGCTTCGGCACGAACCCGCCGATCGACACCGTGCAGCGGATGTCCTTGGAACCGGTCGCCGCCCGCCCGGCCCGGATCACCTCGTGCGCCATGTCCGCGATCTCCAGGACGTCGGCGTCGGTCTCGGTGGGCAGGCCGCACATGAAGTACAGCTTCACCTGCCGCCAGCCGTTGGAGTACGCGGTGACCACGGTCCGGATCAGGTCGTCCTTGGAGACCATCTTGTTGATCACCCGACGGATCCGTTCCGACCCGCCCTCCGGGGCGAAGGTCAGGCCGGTCCGCCGACCGTTGCGGGACAGCTCCTGGGCCAGGTCGATGTTGAACGCGTCCACCCGGGTCGACGGCAGCGACAGCGACACGTTCGTGCCGGCGTACTGCTCGGCCAGGCCGGAGCACATGTCGCCGATCTCCGAGTGGTCGGCCGAGGAGAGCGACAGCAGCCCGACCTCGTGGAAGCCGGAGAACTCCAGCCCCTCCTTCACCATCTGCCCGACGGTGGTGATCGACCGCTCCCGCACCGGACGGGTGATCATGCCGGCCTGGCAGAACCGGCAGCCCCGGGTGCAGCCCCGGAAGATCTCCACCGCGTACCGCTCGTGCACCGTCTCGGCCAGCGGGACCAGCGGCTTCTTCGGGTACGGCCAGGCGTCCAGGTCCATCGTGGTGCGCTTGTGTACCCGGAACGGCACGTCCGCCCGGTTCGGCACCACCCGCTGGATCCGGCCGTCCGGCAGGTAGTCCACGTCGTAGAAGCGCGGCACGTAGACGCTCTCCGTACGGGCCAGCCGCAGCAGCAGCTCGTCCCGGCCGCCCGGCGAGCCCTCGGCCTTCCACTCCCGGACGATCGCGGTGATCTCCAGCACCGCCTCCTCGCCGTCACCGAGCACGGCGGCGTCGACGAAGTCGGCGATCGGCTCCGGGTTGAACGCGGCGTGCCCACCGGCCACGATCACCGGATCGGCGTCGGTGCGGTCGGCGGCCAGCAGCGGAATGCCGGCCAGGTCGATCGCGGTGAGCAGGTTGGTGTAGCCCAGCTCGGTGGAGAACGAGACCCCGAACACGTCGAAGTCCCGCACCGAACGGTGCGCGTCGACGGTGAACTGCGGCACGCCGTGCGCGCGCATCAGCTTCTCCAGGTCCGGCCAGACCGCGTAGGTCCGCTCGGCCAGGGTGTCCGGCAGCTCGTTGAGCACCTCGTACAAGATCTGCACGCCCTGGTTGGGCAGCCCCACCTCGTACGCGTCGGGGTACATCAGCGCCCACCGGACGGTCGCCGCGTCCCAGTCCTTGACCACCGCGCCCAACTCGCCACCGACGTACTGGATGGGCTTGGTGACCTGGGGCAGCAACGGCTCCAGCCGGGGCCAGACGGAGTTCGCCGCAGCAGGACGCGACGTGGTCGACGGGACGCTCATGACGCCCAAGGGTACGCGCCCACCCGACCGCGTCCGCCGGTCCGGGTGCGCCGAGCCGAACGGACGAGGCGGGACCGGCCGACCACCGGAACAATCCCCCGGTGATCACCAGCGTATCCCGTCGCCGGCTCGCCGCCGTCCTGCTCCCGTTCGCCGTGGCGCTGCCCGGGTCCGCCCTGACCGGCTGCGCCGGACCCGGCACCGACGACGGCGCACCCCGGCCCGTCGACACCGGGACGCACCGGGTCGACGCCGACCTGTGCGAGGGGATCGAGTACACCCTGGCCGCACCGGTCTTCGGGAAGCCGGTGGTGACTCCGAAAGCCGCGGACGCGCTCAGCCCGCGCGTCAACCTCGACAAGCCGAACCATCTCCGCTGCGGCCAGCTCTTCCACGGTCGCCCCGCCGGGCCGGGCGGGTACGCCTCGGTCGACGTGCACACCTTCGCCGACGAGCGCTTCGCCCGGGACGAGCACGCCAAACCGAAGGTGGACTACCGCCGGGCGGCCGGCTCGTCGCCCCCGGCCGACACCTTCCCGCCCGGCCTCGCCGGGCCCGCCGACGGGGTCACGCTGCGCCAGTCGGAGGACGGCATGGTCGTCGAGATCCTGTACGGCAACCTCCTCGTCGTGGTCACGCTGGCGGTGATCGGCGGCGCCATCGCCCCGGACGAGTCCGCCATCGCGCTCGTACCCGCCACCGCACTCGCCGCCACCACCGTCACCTTCGCCGAGCAGGCGTTCACTGCGGTACGGGCGGCAGCGACGCAGCGGTAGCCGGCGGATCCCCGCGAACCCGACGACCCGTGGGCGACGGGACGTTCGGGGGGCGCGAATGGCCGGGACTGGCGTACCGGTACTAACCTCGCAACGGCGCGAGAGGAGATTGCCGCGATGCCGGAACCGCAGCCGGGAGCAGAACGACCGGCCGCCGGGAACACGCCGGCTCCACCACCGTCGGCGACGGAGGACCGGGAGCAGACGGTGCCCGGCCAGCCGGGTCCCCCGGTCGTACCCGCCGACGGGCCGACCGGCGGCACCGCCGACTCCCCCACCGAGCGCAACCCGACCGGCGCGACCGGAGACGGCCCGCCGGCCGCTAGAGCTGCCGGAGCCGCCGGAGCCGCCCCGACCGAGCCGGTCGCCGCGCCGCGTACCGCGCCGGATCCCACCCGCGTGGACCGGCCCGGCCCCGACCCGACCCGGATCGACCACTCCGGGTCGGCCCCGGTGCGGGCCGCCGCCCCGGTCGGGCCCGCTGCGGCGGCCGCCGCCCCCACCGGCCCGCAGGTCCACCCGGCCCGCACCGGCCCCGATCCGACGAAACTGGACCGGCCCGGCCCGGACGTCCACCGGGCGTCCGCCGGCCCGGACCCGACGAGGCTCGACCGGCCCGGCCCGGACGCCCACCGGGCGTCCACCCCACCGGATGCCGGACCGGGTGCCGGACCGGACGCCGCCGGACCGGACGGCACGAGGATCGACCGGAGCACCGGTCCGGCGGACGAGCCGGAACCGCCGGCACCCCGGTGGAGCGGTTCGGCCGCCGTGCCGCCGCCCAAGCCGAAGAAGCGCGGCTGGGCCCAGTGGGGGCAGTCGACCGAGCCGACCCCACCGCCCCCGGTCCCGGCTCCCCCGTCCGGCCCGCCGGAGAGCCAGACGCCGGTCGACCCGTGGGCCGGCGCCGACACCGGTAGCTGGGACCTGAACGCCGGCTACGAGCCGCTGCCGCCCACCCGGACCTACCCGGCGACGCCGGAGCCACCGGCCTGGTCGACGCCGCCCCCACCGACCCCGTCCTGGTCGCCGCCGCCGGTCACCCCGCAGCCGCCACCCGCCGCACCGGTCTCCGGCCACCCGGCACCCCCACCGGTCGCCCGGCCGGTCTCCCCACCGTCGTACCCGCCGCCGACCCCGACGTCGGCACCACCGTCGTTCCCGCCGCCGTCGACACCGGTCTCGACGCCACCGTCGTTCCCGCCGCCGCAGGCCCGGCCGGTCTCCGCGCCGTCGTACCCGCCGCCGGCACCCACGTCGACGCCACCGTTCCCGCCGCCGTCGGCCCGCCCGACGTCCGGGCCCTCCTACCCGCCCCCGGTTACTCCGCCGGCCCGGCCGGTCTCACCGCCGCCCGCCCACCCGGTCTCCCCGCCGGTGCAGCGCCGGCCCGCCCCGCCGCCGCACCGGCCGGCACCACCACCCCAGGGGTACGCCCCGCCCCCACCCCGGAAGAAGCGGCGCTGGCCGTCCCGGATGCTGATGGCGACCCTGCTCTCCATCGCCTGCTGCTGCGGCTGCCCGGCGTACTTCGGCAAGCCGATGTGGGAGCAGTACCCGGCCGCCGCGAGCCTGCCGCCGCAGATCGCCGACCTGCAACTGCGTACCGACGCGCGCAGCGAGAACACCTCCCGGGAACTGCGCGGCGACGTGGAGGGCGCGCACGCGCTCGCCGAGGACGCCTTCGCCGGGGTGTACGCCAGTCCGCAGGGCAAGACGGCCACCGTCTTCGGCACCACCGGCTTCCACCTCACTCCGGAGTCCGACGCCGAGGACGAGCTGACCCGGCTGACGCCCACGTACAAGCTGGGCGACCAGCAGGTGGTGGAGACCGACGTACGCGGTGAGCACCAGCGCTGCGCGATCGGCAGCTCGGACGGGGTGGACGTGGTGGTCTGCACCTGGGCCGACCACGGCAGCCTGGCCAGCGGGATCTTCACCCGGCTCTCGCTGGAGGACAGCGCCGCCCTGCTGGGCACCCTGCGGGAGCGGATCGTCACCCGGGAGTGACGACCCGGGACCCACGGGTTCCGCCCATCACGCCCCCGGACGACCCTCCCGACCCGCACAATCAGGACATGTCACGGCGGTGGCTCTTCGCCGACCAGCTCGGACCGCACTTCCTCGACGACCGGCGTCAGCCGGTGCTGCTGGTCGAGTCCAAGGCGGTCTTCCGGCGGCGTGTCTTCCACCGGCAGAAGGCGCACCTGGTCCTGTCCGCGCTGCGGCACCGGGCCGCCGAACTCGGTGACCAGGCCCGCTACCTGCGCACCGAGACGTACGCCGAGGCGCTGCGCACGGTCCGCGAGCCGGTGGAGGTGCACCACCCCACCTCCCGGGCGGCGCTGGCCCTGGTCCGCCGGCTCGACGGGGTGACCGTGCTGCCGGCGAAGGGCTTCGTCACCAGCCTGGCCGACTTCGCCGACTGGGCCGGCGCGCGGCGGGGCGCGCTGCGGATGGAGGCGTTCTACCGGTTCGCCCGGCAGCGGCACGGGGTGCTCGTCGAGGGCGACGAACCGGTCGGCGGCCGGTGGAGCCTGGACACCGACAACCGGCAGCCGCCGCCGAAGGACGCCACCCGGCTGGACGTCCCGCCGCCGCCGACCCCGGCCGAAGACGACATCGACGCCGAGGTCCGGGCCGACCTGGACCGCTGGGAGCGGGAGGGCATCCGGTTCGTCGGCCGGGACGGCCCGCGTCGCTTCCCGGCCACCGGGAAGGAGGCCAAGGCCCGGCTACGGCACTTCCTGAAGCACCGGCTACCGACGTTCGGCCCGTACGAGGACGCGATGCTCGCCGACGATCCGTGGATGGCGCACAGCATGCTGTCGTCCTCGTTCAACCTGGGGCTGCTCGACCCGCTGGAGGCGGTACGCGGCGCGGAGCAGGCGTACCGGAAGGGGCAGGCCCCACTGCCCAGCGCGGAGGGCTTCATCCGGCAGGTGCTCGGCTGGCGGGACTTCGTCTGGCACCTGTACTGGTACTTCGAGCCGGCCTGGCGGTCCAGTAACGCGCTGGCCGCCCGACGGCGGGTGCCCGCCTGGTTCCGGGAGCTGGACGCGGACGCGGTGACCGCGCGCTGCCTGGCCGACGTGCTGGCCGGCGTCCGCGACCACGGCTGGGTGCACCACATCCCCCGGCTGATGGTGCTCGGCAACTACGCCCTGCAACGGGGTTGGCGGCCCGGCGAGCTGGTCGACTGGTTCCACCACAGCTTCGTGGACGGCTACGACTGGGTGATGACGGCCAACGTGATCGGCATGAGCCAGTACGCCGACCTGGGCCGGATGACCACCAAGCCGTACGTGTCCGGCGGGGCGTACGTCAACCGGATGAGCGACTACTGCGGCGGCTGCCGGTACGACCCGAAGCAGCGCCTCGGCGACGACGCCTGCCCGTTCACCGCCGGCTACTGGGCGTTCCTGTCCCGCAACCGGGAGCGGATCCCCGGCAACGCCCGGATGGCCCGGACGATGGCCCAGCTCGGCCGGCTGTCCGACGTGGACGCCGTCGTCGACCAGGAGCGCCGTCGCGGCGACCGGGCCCCCTGACCGGCCCTCCGGCCTCCCGGTCAGCCGGCTTCCCGCCCTCGGCCCCCCGGCCCCTCGGTCAGCCGATGGGCTGGTCGCGCGGCGGGGCGTACCGGGGGACGTACTCCTGGCCGGTGAGCTTCTGGATCTCGGTCATCAGCTCGTCGGTCATCGCCCGCAGCGAGGTGCGGTCGTCGGGGCGGCCGGTGAAGTCGAGCGGCTTGCCGAACCGTACGGTGATCTTCCCCGCACCGAGTCTGGGCATCCGGGCCCCGATCGGTTGCACCTTCTCGGTGCCGATCATGCCGACCGGGACGATCGGCACCCCGGCCGAGACCGCGAGCCGGGCCGCGCCGGTGCGGCCCCGGTACAGCCGGCCGTCCGGGGAGCGGGTCCCCTCGGGGTAGACGACCACCACGTCACCGCTCTTCAGGGCGGGGATCGCCGCGTCGAACGCGGACAGGGCGGCCCGGCCGCCGGCCCGCTCCACCGGGATCGCGCCCAGCCCGGTGAGCACCGACTTGGTCAGCCGACCCCGGAAACCGGTGCCCTTGAAGTAGTCCGACTTGGCCCAGAAGGCGAGGTGCCGGGGCACGGTAGCGCCCAGGAACAGCTCGTCGGCGACGGAGAGGTGGTTGCCGGCGAGGATCACCCCACCCTGCTCCGGTACGTGCTCCAGCCCTTCCACGGTCGGGCGCCACCCCCACCGCAGCAGGTTGCCCACGGTGTACTGGCCGATGGTGTAGAGCAGGGGCACTGGTCCTCCGGCGGTCGTACGGTTCGCCGGCGGTGTCGAGCCGGCGGTGTCACGTTAGCCGACGCCCCACCCTGATCCGGCGGCCCCCGGCGGGTCGTCCGACCGGCGGACACGCCTCGACGGGGAGGGCCGTCACCTGCGGAGACGACCCTCCCTTGTTACCCAACGACCGCCGCCGGCAACCCGCCGTCACCGGTCAGGCCCGGTAGCGGCCCACCGACCGGTCAGGCGCGGCGGACCGCCACCGACACCGGCTCGCCCTCGCCGGCCTCACCGGTGAAGCCGTCGACCCGGTCGGCGAAGTCCACCACGTCCGCCAGCACCTCGCGGGCGACGAAGTCGCGGTACGCCGACACCGCCGACCGGACCTCCGGCGAGGCGGCCAGGACCAGCGTGATCCGGTCCGAGACGTCCAGGTCGGCGTCCCGGCGGGCCTGCTGCACCACCCGGACCACGTCCCGGGCCAGCCCCTCGGCGGCCAGTTCCGGGGTGACCGTGGTGTCCAGCACCACCACCCCCTCACCACCGGGCAGTGGCGCGGAGTGCTCCGCGTCGGCGGCGACCAGCCGCAGCTCGTACTCGCCCTCGGCGAGGGTGACCCCGGCCGCGACCGGAGCGCCCTCGACCAGCTCCCACTCCCCGGCCTTGACCGCCCTGATGACCTGCTGCACCTGCTTGCCGACCCGGGGGCCGAGCGCCCGGGGCACCACGGTCAGCACCTGCTGGCAGTACGTGGCCACCTCGCCGGTGAACTCCACCGCCTTCACGTTGACCTCGTCGGCGACCAGGTCACCGAAGGGCCGCAGCGCGTCGGCGGCCGGCGAGGCCACGGTGAGCTTCGCCAGCGGCAGCCGGACCCGCAGCCCCTTGGCCTTGCGCAGCGACAGCGCCGCCGAGCAGACGTCCCGGGTGGCGTCCATCGCCGCGACGAGGTCGTGGTCGGCCGGGAACTCGTCGGCCGACGGCCAGTCGGTCAGGTGCACCGACCGTTCACCGGTCAACCCGCGCCAGATCTCCTCCGCGGTCAGCGGCGCCAACGGTGCCACCACCCGGCACAGCGTCTCCAGCACCGTCCAGAGCGTGTCGAACGCGTCCGCGTCCCCGGACCAGAACCGGTCCCGGGACCGCCGGACGTACCAGTTGGTCAGCGCGTCCAGGTACGACCGCACGGTGGCGCAGGCCCCCGAGATGTCGTACGCGTCCATCTGTGCCCCGACCGTGGCGACCAGCTCGTTGGTCTTCGCCAGCACGTACCGGTCGAGCAGGTTGCCGGCGGCCTCGCCGCCACCGGCCGGCGCGGCGTCCGTCTTCCGCTTCGCCCGGTACCCGTCGGCGTTGGCGTAGAGCGAGAAGAAGTACCAGACGTTCCACAGCGGCAGCAGCACCTGCCGGACGGCGTCCCGGATGCCCGCCTCGGTGACCGCCATGTCCCCGCCGCGCAGCACCGGCGACGACATCAGCATCCAGCGCATCGCGTCCGACCCGTACGAGTCGAAGACGTGGTACACGTCCGGGTAGTTGCGCAGGCTCTTGGACATCTTCCGGCCGTCCGAGCCGAGCAGGATGCCGTGGCTGAGGCAGTTCCGGAACGCCGGCCGGTCGAACAGCGCGGTGGCCAGCACGTGCATGGTGTAGAACCAGCCCCGGGTCTGCCCGATGTACTCGACGATGAAGTCGCCCGGGTAGTGGCTCTCGAACCAGTCGGCGTTCTCGAACGGGTAGTGCACCTGGGCGAACGGCATCGACCCGGACTCGAACCAGCAGTCCAGCACCTCCGGCACCCGACGCATGGTCGAACGCCCGGTCGGGTCGTCCGGGTTGGGCCGGGTCAGCTCGTCCACCGCCGGCCGGTGCAGGTCGGTCAGGCGGACCCCGAAGTCCCGCTCGATGTCGGCCAGCGAGCCGTACACGTCGACGCGCGGGTAGTTCGGGTCGTCGGACTTCCACACCGGGATCGGCGAGCCCCAGAACCGGTTCCGGCTGATCGACCAGTCCCGGGCGTTGGCCAGCCACTTGCCGAACGAGCCGTCCTTGATGTGCCCCGGCGTCCAGTTGATCTGCTGGTTCAGCTCGACCATCCGGTCCTTGAACTGCGTCACCGCGACGAACCACGACGACACCGCCTTGTAGACCAGCGGGGTGTCGCAGCGCCAGCAGTGCGGGTACGAGTGGGTGTAGGTGTCCTGCTTCAACACCACCCCCCGCTCCTTCAGCTCCCGGATCACCGGCTTGTTGACGTCGAAGACCTGCTCGCCCTGGTACGGCGGGACCAGCGCGGTGAACCGGGTGTGGTCGTCGACCGTCACCACGGTCGGGATGCCGGCCGCGTTGCAGGTGTTCTGGTCGTCCTCACCGAACGCCGGGGCCAGGTGCACGATCCCGGTGCCGTCCTCGGTGGTGACGAACTCCGCGCCGAGCACCTGGTACGCGTGCGGGCCGGCCTGCTCGACCAGGAAGTCGTACAGCGGGGTGTACCGCCGGCCGACCAGGTCCGCGCCCCGGACCGTGCCGACCTGCTGGTACCCCTCCAGTTCCTTCGCGTACGCGGCCAGCCGCGCCGCCCCCACCACGAACCGTTCCCCGTCGCGTTCCAGCACCGCGTACTCGATGTCCGGGCCGACGGCCAGCGCCAGGTTCGACGGCAGCGTCCACGGCGTGGTGGTCCACACGCCGAGCCGCACCGGCCCGCGCACCAGCTCCGGGGCGGTCTCGTCGGGGGTCAACGCGAACCACACCGACAGGGTCGGGTCGTGCCGGTCCCGGTAGACGTCGTCCATCCGGGTCTCGGTGTTCGACAGCGGCGTCTCGCACCGCCAGCAGTACGCCAGCACCCGGAAGCCCTCGTAGACCAGCCCCTTGTCGTGCAGGGTCTTGAAGGCCCACATGACGCTTTCCATGTAGTCCAGGTCGAGGGTCTTGTAGTCGTTGGCGAAGTCCACCCAGCGGGCCTGCCGGGTGACGTACCGCTCCCAGTCGTGGGTGAACTCCAGCACCGACGCCCGGCACGCCTCGTTGAACCGGGCCACGCCGAGGTCGAGGATCTCCGCCTTGCTGGTGATGCCGAGCTGCTTCTCGGCGACCACCTCGGCGGGCAGGCCGTGACAGTCCCAGCCGAAGCGCCGCTCCACCCGCCGGCCGCGCATGGTCTGGTAGCGCGGCACCACGTCCTTGACGTAGCCGGTGAACAGGTGACCGTAGTGCGGCAGGCCGTTGGCGAACGGCGGGCCGTCGTAGAAGACGTACTCGTTGTCGGCGTCACCACCGGCGGCCGGGCCGGTGCCGTCCGGTTGCCGGCTGGAGGCCGGTCGGGCCTCCACGGACGCCTCGAAGGTCTTGTCGGCCGTCCAGTGTTCCAGGACCCGGCGCTCGACCGCGGGCAGGTCCGGGCTCGCCGGGACACCGGCGGCGGTCGGGTCGTGCAACGGATAGCCCATCGGGGGTCGCTCTCCTCAGGCAGCTCACTGTCGTGGGTCTGCGAGGACGAGCCTCCGGGGTACGCCGGTACCGGCGTCGCCCGAGCGGCCCGCGGTACCACCCCGCTTGACGGTCAGGTGCGACCGCCCGCTCATTGGCCGGCTGTGACGGGCCGGACCCGTCCGGTTCTACTCGGGCCGGGGCCCTTTCTTCCGGAGGCTCACCGGTGATGGCCGGGTCGTCGCCTGTGCCGACAAGCGTACTCGACCCGGCCACCGCCGCGCCGCCGAGTAATCCCGCCCGCGTACCGGCCCCTGCGCCCGCCCGTCGGCATGACCGTCGTCACACCCCGTCACATCCGCGTCCCGCCGTCCCGTCCCCCGGACGAACCCACGGCAACGGGAGGACACCATGAGCCGGATCGACCTGACGACGGCGGCACCGGAGGCGTACCGGACCGCGCTCGGCCTGGAGACGTACGTGCGGGCCAACGTCGACCACCGGGTGCTGGAGCTGATCAAGCTCCGCGCCTCCATGCTCAACGGCTGCGCGTTCTGCGTCGACATGCACAGCCGCGACGCGCTCGAGGCGGGCGAGTCGACGCGTCGGCTCTTCGCGGTCTCGGCCTGGCGCGAGGCCCCCTTCTTCGACGAACGGGAACGCGCCGCGCTCGCCCTCACCGACGCGGTCACCCGGCTCGGCGACGAGGGGGTACCGGACGACGTCTGGGACGAGGCGGCGCGGTTCTGGTCGGACAAGGAGCTGGTCGACCTGCTGATGGCGATCTCCGCGATCAACATGTGGAACCGGCTGGGCGTCGCCACCCGCACCAGGCCACCCGCCTCCTGATTCGCAGACCGTCAGGAGGCGGGGCACGGTCGGAGGCGGGGCAGGGCCCGGCGGCGGCCGGGTCGGCGGGGCGGGCGGGCGCGTCGGGTCAGCTGACGGCGCGTCAGGCCAGCTCGGGGAACCAGAGGCTGATCTCCCGCTTGGCGCTGTCCACCGAGTCGGAGGCGTGCACCAGGTTCTCCCGGTTCGACAGCGAGAGGTCGCCCCGGATCGTGCCGGCGGCGGCCTTTCGCCCGTCGGTCGCGCCGATCAGCCCGCGTACCACGTCGATCACCTGGTCACCGGAGAGCACCAGCGCGACCAGCGGACCGCCGGTCATGAAGTCCCGCAGCGGCGGGTAGAACGCCTTGTCCACGTGCTCGGCGTAGTGCTCGTCGGCGAGCGTCACGTCCATCGTCCGGGAGACCATCGCGTCGATCCGCAGGCCCTTGCGCTCGAAGCGGGCGAGGATCTCGCCGACCAGGCCACGCCGGACCGCGTCTGGCTTGATCAGTACGAGCGTGCGCTCGTCCGGGCTGCTGCTGGACACGCTGGTTTCCTCCTGTGCGCGGAATGCGGGACGGCTCGGTACGGTCAGCGTAGCGACCCGGCCCCGGCCCCGGCGCGGCGGATGGACCTTCCGTCCACCGCGGATCCGGCCTAGCCTGGCCCTTGACCCCTGGGAGGTCCACAGTGGCGAATGGCGGGAACCGCACGATCGCGCCGGCCCGGAAGCTGATCGCGGCGGTGCTGGGCACCGTGGCGGCCTTCGTGGTGCTGTTCGGGCTCGGCATGACGAGCTGGTCGATCGTCGCGCTCGGGGTGGCGCTGGTGGCGCTGGCGATCGCCCTGGCGACCTTCAAGACCGGCGGCCGGGCCTGGGTGGTCGGTGTCGGTCACGTGCACAGCGCCTCCGAGCCGCCCACCGCGTACTCGTTCGGCCGCTGCGAGTTGCAGTTGCTGATCGACGCGCCGGGGCTGCCACCCCGGTCCAAGAAGATCATCGAGCCGCGGGTGCCGATCGCCAAGTGGCCCGCCATCGGGCAGACGCTGCCCATCCGGGTGGCCCTGGACGACCAACGGCGGATCCGGGTGCTCTGGGACGAGGTGCCCACCCACAGCGAGACGGCCGCCGCGCTGGCCGACGACCTCCCACCCGAGTACGCCGGTCCCGACCCGCTCGACGAGATGCTGATCCAGCAGGACGCGCCGCCGTGGGCCGAGCGCGGCCCGGACGACGAGTACCGGGACGCCCCCGAGGCCGACCCGCTCCTCGACGACCTCGGCGGGCGACCGGAGGACCGGGAGCCCCTGGTGGTCCACCAGCGGCCGGGCCGCCCGGTGGTGCTGGAGGGCACGCTGGTCGAGCCGGCCGCCCCCGCGCTGCCCCGGCGGGCCACCCCGACCCCGCGCACCCCCGCCGAGGAGCACTTCGACGCGCCACCGCCCGCCACCGGCCGCAACGACCCGTACGCCACCGACTACACCGCGCCGCCCGCCACCGGCTACCGCGACCCGTACGCCACCGACTACACCGCGCCGCCCGCCACCGGCTACCGCGACCCGTACGCCACCGACTACACCGCGCCGCCCGCCACCGGCTACCGCGACCCGTACGCCACCGACTACACCCCGGCCGCGACCGCCTACGGCGACCCGTACGCCGATCCGCCCGGTGACCCGTACCCGGCCCGCCCCGGCGGCGCGTACCGGGACCCGTACGACGAACCACCGGGTGACCCGGACGGCGCGACCTACGCCAGCACGTACGGCGACCCGTACGCCGACCCGCCCACCAGCACCGACCCGACCGGCACCGACCCGACCACCGTCGACCCGGCCGACAGCCACCCGGCCGGCGGTGTCCCGACCGGCGGTGATCAGGCCCGCAGCCACCCGGCCGCCGGCGAGCACGACAGCGCCGACCCGACCGGCGGGCAGGACGGCTCCGGTCCGACCGGCAGCGGGGCCGACGCCACCGGCCGGACCGGCCCCGGTCCCGCCCGGCAGCCCGCCGGCGAACCGATCGTCGACCCGGTCGACATCCCGCTGGACCCGCCGGACCCGGACCGTGCCCCGGCCCCCGACGAGTTGGACCAGGCGATCTTCGGGGACGGCACCGCCGCCGACGCCGCCACCCCGATCAGCGGTGTCGGAATCACCGTGCTGGTCACCGACCTGGACCGGTCCCTCGACTTCTACCAGGACATGCTCGGCTTCACGGAGGTCGACCGGGGCTCGGGCAACGCCGTCCTCGCCTCCGGCAGCACCCGACTGGTGCTGCGCGAGGTCAGCGAGGCCGCCCCGATCAGCCGGCGGCTGGTGCACGTCAACCTCGAGGTCGACGACATCCAGGCGGCGTACGCCCGGCTCCGCGACTCGGGGGTCCGCTTCACGTACGCGCCCCGGGTCGTCAACCGGGGCGCGAAGCTGGACGTGTGGGCCGCCGCCTTCCGCGATCCGGACGGCCACGGCATCGCGCTGACCCAGTGGCGTACCCGCGCCGACGCCTGAACCACCCCGGCCCGGAAGGTGACCTGCCGGCCCGTCGAGGCACGCCCGCCCCACCGGCCGGCGTACAAGGTCCGACGTGACCTGCCGGACGGCATGAAGGGCCCGACGTGACCTGCCGGACGGTGTGACGGGCCCGACGTGACCTGCCGGTCGGCCGGCGTCAGCCCAGGATCACCCGGCGCACGTGCAGCGCGTACGCCCACACCAGTCCGAAGATGATGCCGAGCACCGTCAGCGACAGGTGCAGGAAGCCGCCCGCCAGGAGCACCACCTGGAGGCCGGTGCCCAGGTGCCAGGCCCACCGGCGCCCCATCGTCCCGGCCAGCAGTACCGCCAGCACGGCCAGGCCGACGATCAGGCCGATCGCGGCACCGCTCAACTCCCCCCCGAGCACCCGGATCGGCTGGATCGCCAACAGCAGCACCACCGCCTCCAGGATGAGCACGCCGGAGCCGAGGCCCCGGACCGCGCGTTCCGGGTTGCGCAGCCCGGACCGCCGGGCCGGCTGCTCTCCCGGACCGGTACCCCCGCCGGCATCAGCGGGACCGGAGCCCTCGACCGGGCCCCCGGGACCGACACCTCCGCCGGGGCCGGCGGAGGCGGAGCCGCCGGGAGCGGGCGGCGGGGCACCGGAGCCGTCGCCGGTCCCCGCCTCCCGGCTCACCGCTTCAGCAGCCGACGCGCGTCGGCCACCGTCACCACCGATCCCGTGATCAGCACACCCACCCCGGCCAGTTCCCCCGGTACGTCCGATTCGGCCAGCGTGACCCCGGCCTCGATCGCGTCCGGCATGTCCTCGGCGCTCTCCACCCGGTCCGGGCCGAACACCTCGGCGGCCAGTGCGGCGAGTTCCGCCACCGGCATCGCCCGGGGCGAGCTGTTCCGGGTCACCACCACCTGGTCGACCACCGGTTCGAGCAGTTCCAGCAGGCTGGCCGCGTCCTTGTCGGCGAGCACCGCGACCACGGCGACCAGCTTGCTGAACGCGAACTCCTCCTGCAACGCGGTGACCGTCGCCGCCATGCCGTGCGGGTTGTGCGCGCCGTCGAGCAGCACCGTCGGGGCCGTCCGGACCCGCTCCAGCCGCCCGGGTGAGGTGGCGGTGGCAAAGCCCTCCCGGACGGTCTCCACGTCGAGCTGACGCTTGGCGCCGGCCCCGAGGAACGCCTCCACGGCCGCGAGCGCCACCGCGGCGTTCTGCGCCTGGTGCGCCCCGTGCAACGGTACGAACACCTCGTCGTAGACGCCACCGAGGCCCTGCAACGTCAGCACCTGCCCACCGACGGCCACCGACCGGCGGAGCACCCCGAACTCTGCGCCCTCCCGGGCGACGGTCGCCCCGACCTCGGCGCAGCGTTCCAGGATCGGCCGGGCCGCCTCCTCCTCCTGCGCGGCGGAGATCACCGTGGCGCCCTTGTGGATGATGCCCGCCTTGGCCAGGGCGATGTCCTGGAGCGTGTCACCGAGCCATTCGGTGTGGTCCAGTCCGATCGGGGTCAGCACGCACACCCCGGCCTGGATGACGTTGGTGGCGTCCTCGGCCCCACCGAGCCCGACCTCCACCACCGCGACGTCGACCGGCGCGTCGGCGAACGTGGCGAACGCCAGCGCGGTGGTCAGGTCGAAGTACGTCAGCGGCTCGGCGGACCGCTGGTCGACCAGCCCGGCCAGCGGGGCGACCTCCCGGTACGTGGCGACGAAGCGCTCCTCGCTCACCGGCTCGCCGTCCAGGCTGATCCGCTCCCGGACGGTCTCCAGGTGCGGGCTGGTGTACCGCCCGGTGTGCAGCCCGAACGCCCGCAGCAGCGAGTCGATCATCCGGGCCGTCGAGGTCTTGCCGTTGGTGCCGGTCAGGTGGATCGACGGGTACGCCCGCTGCGGGCTGCCCAGCAGGTCCAGCAGGGTCTCGATCCGGTCGAGTTCGAAGACCATGCGGGTGAACCCGCGCCCGGCCAGCTCGGCCTCGACGGCGGCGAACCCGGACCGGTCCGGGTGCTCGGTACGGTCGGTCACGACGGCAGCGCCTCCAGAGCGGCGTCGATCCGGACCAGGTCGGCCTCGGCCACCGCGAGCCGGTCCCGGATCTTGTTGACCACCGGCTCGGGGGCCTTGCCGACGAAGGCCGGGTTGTCGAGCTTCGCCCGTGCCTGGCTGACCTCCTTCTCGGCGGCCGCCCGGTCCTTGGTCAGCCGGGCCCGCTCGGCGGCCACGTCGATCGACCCCCGGGTGTCCAGGGCCACCTTCACCTCGCCCGGCATGGTCAGCGTGGCGCTGGCCTGGAAGTCGTCCCCGGCCGCGTCCAACCGGACCAGCGAACGGATCAGCCGCTCGTGCGCGGCGATACCCGCCCCGGCCAGCCCGTCGAGCCGGGCGGCGACCCGCTGGGTCGGCCGCAGGCCCTGGTCCGAGCGGAACCGGCGGATCTCGGTCACCACCCGCTGCACGGTGCCGACCTCGCCCTCCGCGGCGTCGTCGACCAGCGTACGGTCGGCGACCGGCCAGGCCGCCGTCATGACCGTCGTACCGCCGGTGAGCGCGATCCACAGCTCCTCGGTGACGAACGGGATGACCGGGTGCAGCAGCCGCAGCAGCTGGTCGAGCACGTGCCCCAGCACCCGGCGGGTCACCTCGGCCGCCGGGCCGCCCTCGGCGAGCACCGGCTTGCCCAGCTCCACGTACCAGTCGCAGACGTCGTCCCAGGCGAAGTGGTACAGCAGGTCGCAGACCTTGGCGAACTCGTACGCCTCGAACTGCGCGTCCACCTCCGCGGTGACGTGCGCCAGCCGGGACAGGATCCACCGGTCGACGGTGGACAGCTCGCCGGCGGCCGGCAGCGGCCCGCTGGTGTGCGCGCCGTTGAGCAGCGCGAACCGGGTGGCGTTCCACAGCTTGTTGCAGAAGTTCCGGGAGCCCTGGCACCAGTCCTCGCTGACCGGCACGTCCCCGCCCGGGTTGGCGCCCCGGGCCAGGGTGAACCGGGTCGCGTCGGCACCGTACCGGTCGATCCAGTCCAGCGGGTCGACCACGTTCCCGAACGACTTGGACATCTTCTTGCCGTGCTGGTCACGGACCATGCCGTGCAGGGCCACCACGTCGAACGGGGGCCGGCCGTCCATCGCGTACAGGCCGAACATCATCATCCGGGCGACCCAGAAGAAGAGGATGTCGTACCCGGTGACCAGCACGCTGGTCGGGTAGAACTTCGCCAGGTCCGGGGTCTGTTCCGGCCAGCCCAGCGTGGAGAACGGCCACAGCCCGCTGGAGAACCAGGTGTCCAGCACGTCCTCGTCCTGGTGCCAGCCCTGACCGTCACCGGAGCTGCTCGGCGGTTCTTCGTCAGGTCCGACGCAGACCACCTCGCCGTCCGGGCCGTACCAGACCGGGATGCGGTGCCCCCACCAGAGCTGCCGGGAGATGCACCAGTCGTGCATGTTGTCGACCCAGGCGAAGTACCGCTTCGACAGCTCGGCCGGCTCGATCCGCACCCGCCCGTCGCGCACCGCGTCGCCGGCCGCCTGGGCCAGCGGGGTGGTGTTGACGAACCACTGCAACGACAGTCGGGGCTCCACCGTCGTCCGGCAGCGCGAGCAGTGCCCGACCGCGTGCACGTACGGCCGCTTCTCCGCCACGATCAGGCCCTGCTCGCGCAGCGCGGCGACGATCGCGGGCCGGGCCTCGAACCGGTCCAGGCCCTGGAACGGGCCGTGCGCGGTGATCACCCCGCGCTCGTCCATGATCGTCAGGGACGGTAGGCCGTGCCGCTGGCCGATCTCGAAGTCGTTCGGGTCGTGCGCCGGGGTCACCTTGACCATGCCGGTACCGAAGGACGGGTCGACGTGCTCGTCCCCGACGATCGGGATGCGCCGGCCGGTCAGCGGCAGCTCCACCTCAGTGCCGATCAGGTGCTTGTACCGCTCGTCGTCCGGGTGCACCGCCACCGCGGTGTCGCCGAGCATCGTCTCGGCCCGGGTGGTGGCGACCACCACGTCGTCGCTGTACCGGATGGAGACCAGCTCGCCGTCGTCGTCGGTGTGTTCCACCTCGATGTCGGAGAGGGCGGTCAGGCAGCGGGGACACCAGTTGATGATCCGGTTGGCCCGGTAGATCAGGCCGTCGTCGTACAGCTTCTTGAAGATCGTCTGGACGGCGCGGGAGAGGCCCTCGTCCATGGTGAAGCGCTCGCGGTCCCAGTCGACCGAGTCGCCGAGCCGGCGCATCTGGCCGAGGATCGCCCCGCCCGACTCCGCCTTCCACTGCCAGACCCGCTCGACGAACTTCTCCCGCCCGAGGTCGTGCCGGGACAGCCCCTGGCCGGCGAGCTGCCGCTCCACCACGTTCTGGGTGGCGATGCCGGCGTGGTCCATGCCGGGCAGCCAGAGCGCCTCGAAGCCCTGCATCCGCTTGCGCCGCACCAGCGCGTCCTGGACGGTGTGGTCGAGCGCGTGCCCCATGTGCAGCGAACCGGTGACGTTCGGCGGCGGGATCACGATCGTGAACGGGGGCTTGTCACTCTCGGCCGACGCCCGGAAGTGGCCGCCGGCTACCCACTGCTCGTACCGTCGCTGCTCTACCTCACCCGGTTGGTACTGGGCGGGCAGTTCGGGTGCGTCGGGGCGTCGGGCATCCAGTCTCTCGGTCACCCGTGAAAGTCTACGGAGCGCTTCCGCGGACCCGACGTGCGCCACCTGGTGTTCGCGTACGGTGGCGGTCATGTCCGACGCACACCTGTCCGCACGCTCGATCGCCGACGACCAGCCACCGTCCGACGGCTCGACGCCGATCGACCTGACCACGGAACCGATCCGGCTGACCCACCCCGGCGTGGACGACGACGAGGCTCGTCCGCCCCGCTCCCGTCGCTGGAAGATCGCCATGGGTGCCGGGCTCGCCGTCGGCCTGGCCGGTGCCGCCGTCTTCGGGACGTTCGGCTGGCGGGTGGCCGAGCAGAAGGACACCACCCTGACCGTACGCCCCGAGGTGGCCGGTCTGCGCGAGGACGACAGCGAACGGGCCCGCAGCACCGCCGACTACCTGCGCAGCGGCTTCGCCGCCAGCATCGAGCTGGACCGCAGCTTCGGTGCGGTCTACCAGGACCCCGCGGACGACAAGAAGTCCGTCCTGGTCTTCGGCGGTACGACCCTGCTCTGGCAGCCCGAACGGGAGTTGGACACCCTCTTCGGGACGATGACCGACGAGACCGGTGCGGTGGAGGGGCTGCGCGACGTACCGGCAGGTCCGCTCGGTGGGGTGATGAAGTGCGGTACCACCAGCGGTGAGGGCGGCGACTTCGCGGTCTGCGGTTGGGCGGACCACGGCAGCGTGGTGATGGGCATGTTCCCCGGCCGCCCGGTGGACACCGCCGCCGGTCTCTTCCGGGACATCCGCGAGGGAATCCAGACCCGTTCCTGACCGGACCCGTTCCTGACGGACGTCACTGCTGGCCGAACCGGGTTCGGCCAGCGGGGTGGTGCACGCCGATGTTCGGCGAAGTCCACCCCACACAACCTGTGACGGACCGCCCGGTGCTGGTGGTGGACGACCTCGTCGTCGATCACGTCGACCGCAGCACCGGCGGGGTCAGCGGGCTGTCCCAGAAACGCAACGAGGGTCACCCCGTGACAGGGTGACCCTCGTTGGAACGATTGTCCGGCGGTGTCCTACTCTCCCACACCCTCCCGGGTGCAGTACCATCGGCGCTGGAGGGCTTAGCTTCCGGGTTCGGAATGTGACCGGGCGTTTCCCCTCCGCCATGACCGCCGTAACTCTATCGACTTATCAAACACCCACACAACTCGAGGTCGGGATGTTCGTTTGTCGTGAATCGCACAGTGGACGCGAGCAGAATCTTTGTAGTCAAGTCCTCGGCCTATTAGTACCGGTCAACTGAACCCGTTACCGGGCTTACATTTCCGGCCTATCAACCCAGTCGTCTAGCTGGGGGCCTTACCCCTCCAAAGAGGGTGGGATACCTCATCTTGAAGCGAGCTTCCCGCTTAGATGCTTTCAGCGGTTATCCCTTCCGAACGTAGCTAACCAGCCGTGCCCCTGGCGGGACAACTGGCACACCAGAGGTTCGTCCGTCCCGGTCCTCTCGTACTAGGGACAGCCCTTCTCAAGTATCCTACGCGCACGGCGGATAGGGACCGAACTGTCTCACGACGTTCTAAACCCAGCTCGCGTACCGCTTTAATGGGCGAACAGCCCAACCCTTGGGACCTGCTACAGCCCCAGGATGCGACGAGCCGACATCGAGGTGCCAAACCATCCCGTCGATATGGACTCTTGGGGAAGATCAGCCTGTTATCCCCGGGGTACCTTTTATCCGTTGAGCGACACCGCTTCCACACGCAAGTGCCGGATCACTAGTCCCGACTTTCGTCCCTGCTCGACCTGTCAGTCTCACAGTCAAGCTCCCTTGTGTACTTGCACTCAACACCTGATTGCCAACCAGGCTGAGGGAACCTTTGGGCGCCTCCGTTACCTTTTAGGAGGCAACCGCCCCAGTTAAACTACCCACCAGACACTGTCCCTGAACCGGATAACGGTCCGAAGTTAGATACCCAAATCAACCAGAGTGGTATTTCAAGATTGCCTCCACCCATACTGGCGTATGAGCTTCACCGGCTCCCACCTATCCTACACAAGCTAATTCGGATACCAATGTCAAGCTATAGTAAAGGTCCCGGGGTCTTTCCGTCCTGCCGCGCGTAACGAGCATCTTTACTCGTACTGCAATTTCGCCGGGCCTGTGGTTGAGACAGTGGGGAAGTCGTTACGCCATTCGTGCAGGTCGGAACTTACCCGACAAGGAATTTCGCTACCTTAGGATGGTTATAGTTACCACCGCCGTTTACTGGCGCTTAAGTTCTCCGCTTCGCCCCGAAGAGCTAACAGGTCCCCTTAACGTTCCAGCACCGGGCAGGCGTCAGTCCATATACATCGAATTACTTCTTCGCATGGACCTGTGTTTTTAGTAAACAGTCGCTTCCCCCTGCTCTCTGCGGCCATACAACGCTCCACCCGCGCGGGGCTTCACGTCTCCGGCCCCCCTTCTCCCTAAGTTACGGGGGCAATTTGCCGAGTTCCTTAACCACAGTTCGCCCGATCGCCTCGGTATTCTCTACCTGACCACCTGTGTCGGTTTGGGGTACGGGCCGCTAAGAACTCGCTAGAGGCTTTTCTCGGCAGCATAGGATCACTGACTTCACCTGAATCGGCTCGGCATCACGTCTCAGCCCCATGTGTTGCGGATTTGCCTACAACACGGCCTACACGCTTACCCCGGCACAACCACCGGCCGGGCTCAGCTACCTTCCTGCGTCACCCCATCGCTTGACTACTACCCGCCAGGTTCCCACGCTCCCCCAGCTCGGTCCGAAGACCTCCCCAGGCTCGGGTGGTTAGCACAACGAGGTTCATCAGGGACGCTCTTTCGCGGGTACGGGAATATCAACCCGTTGTCCATCGACTACGCCTCTCGGCCTCGCCTTAGGTCCCGACTCACCCAGGGCGGATTAGCCTGGCCCTGGAACCCTTGGTCATCCGGCGGAAGGGTTTCTCACCCTTCTTTCGCTACTCATGCCTGCATTCTCACTCGTGCCGCGTCCACAACTGGGTCACCCCGCTGCTTCACCCCCGGCACGACGCTCCCCTACCCATCCACACACCTGCACGCACCATCAAGGGCACGCGAAGTAAAGTATGAATGCCACAGCTTCGGCGGTGTGCTTGAGCCCCGCTACATTGTCGGCGCGGAACCACTTGACCAGTGAGCTATTACGCACTCTTTAAAGGGTGGCTGCTTCTAAGCCAACCTCCTGGTTGTCTATGCGACCCCACATCCTTTTCCACTTAGCACACGCTTAGGGGCCTTAGCTGGTGATCTGGGCTGTTTCCCTCTCGACTACGAAGCTTATCCCCCGCAGTCTCACTGCCGCGCTCTCACTTACCGGCATTCGGAGTTTGGCTGATTTCGGTAAGCTTGTGGGCCCCCTAGACCATCCAGTGCTCTACCTCCGGCAAGAAACACGCGACGCTGCACCTAAATGCATTTCGGGGAGAACCAGCTATCACGGAGTTTGATTGGCCTTTCACCCCTAACCACAGGTCATCCCCCAACTTTTCAACGTTGGTGGGTTCGGCCCTCCACGCGGTCTTACCCGCGCTTCAGCCTGCCCATGGCTAGATCACTCCGCTTCGGGTCTAGAGCATGCGACTACAGCGCCCTATTCAGACTCGCTTTCGCTACGGCTCCCCCACACGGGTTAACCTCGCCACATGCCACTAACTCGCAGGCTCATTCTTCAAAAGGCACGCCGTCACCCCGCAAGGCTCCGACGGATTGTAGGCGAACGGTTTCAGGTACTATTTCACTCCCCTCCCGGGGTACTTTTCACCATTCCCTCACGGTACTCGTCCGCTATCGGTCACCAGGAAGTATTTAGGCTTACCAGGTGGTCCTGGCAGATTCACGGCAGATTTCAGGAGTCCGCCGCTACTCGGGAACACCCACAGAAGGTCAGCAACTTTCACCTACCGGACTATCACCGTCTACGGTCAGCCATTCCAGACTGTTCGACTAGCCACTAACTTTGTAACTCCTCAAACGAGTGTCAGCTCGTTTCGCAGGGTCCCACAACCCCGACCACGCAACCCCTGACAGGTATCACACGCAACCGGTTTAGCCTCAATCCGCTTTCGCTCGCCACTACTCACGGAATCACTATTTGTTTTCTCTTCCTACGGGTACTGAGATGTTTCACTTCCCCGCGTTCCCCCCATACACCCTATGTGTTCAGGTGCAGGTGACATCACATGACTGATGCCAGGTTTCCCCATTCGGACACCCTGGGATCACAGCTTGGTTGACAGCTCCCCCAGGCCTATCGCGGCCTCCCACGTCCTTCATCGGCTCCTGGTGCCAAGGCATCCACCGTTCGCCCTTGACAACTTGACCACAAAGATGCTCGCGTCCACTGTGCAATTCTCAACAAACGACCAACCCACAACCCACACCGTGCGACACCAGCCCGAACACCGTTCAGCGGTATGCCACACCAGGCCGTGCCTGGCAGCTTCTCAGCCATGAAGAACCAACCCATCACAGGTTGTTCCTTCAGGACCCAACAGGGTGCTTATCATTCCCACCAAGCCGCACCATCAACCCGTTCCCTACCAACCGAAGCTGGTCGTACTAGAATCTCAGGCCGTTGCCCAACAGAAACTCACCAGTGTCTCCGCCATATGAGCACCCCGACCTGACATTCGCAGATCGCGGGCTCCATACCAGCTTTCGCTGGATGGTGCTCCTTAGAAAGGAGGTGATCCAGCCGCACCTTCCGGTACGGCTACCTTGTTACGACTTCGTCCCAATCGCCAGCCCCACCTTCGACGGCTCCCTCCACAAGGGTTGGGCCACCGGCTTCGGGTGTTGCCGACTTTCGTGACGTGACGGGCGGTGTGTACAAGGCCCGGGAACGTATTCACCGCAGCGTTGCTGATCTGCGATTACTAGCGACTCCGACTTCACGGGGTCGAGTTGCAGACCCCGATCCGAACTGAGACCGGCTTTTTGGGATTCGCTCCACCTCACGGTATCGCAGCCCATTGTACCGGCCATTGTAGCATGCGTGAAGCCCTGGACATAAGGGGCATGATGACTTGACGTCATCCCCACCTTCCTCCGAGTTGACCCCGGCAGTCTTCGATGAGTCCCCGCCATAACGCGCTGGCAACATCGAACGAGGGTTGCGCTCGTTGCGGGACTTAACCCAACATCTCACGACACGAGCTGACGACAGCCATGCACCACCTGTGACCGCCCCCGAAGGACCTGCCATCTCTGACAGTTTTGCGGCCATGTCAAACCCAGGTAAGGTTCTTCGCGTTGCATCGAATTAATCCGCATGCTCCGCCGCTTGTGCGGGCCCCCGTCAATTCCTTTGAGTTTTAGCCTTGCGGCCGTACTCCCCAGGCGGGGCGCTTAATGCGTTAGCTGCGGCACAGGGAACCGGAGAGGCCCCCCACACCTAGCGCCCAACGTTTACAGCGTGGACTACCAGGGTATCTAATCCTGTTCGCTCCCCACGCTTTCGCTCCTCAGCGTCAGTATCGGCCCAGAGACCCGCCTTCGCCACCGGTGTTCCTCCTGATATCTGCGCATTTCACCGCTACACCAGGAATTCCAGTCTCCCCTACCGAACTCTAGCCTGCCCGTATCGACTGCAGGCCCGCAGTTGAGCTGCGGGTTTTCACAGTCGACGCGACAAGCCGCCTACGAGCTCTTTACGCCCAATAAATCCGGACAACGCTCGCACCCTACGTCTTACCGCGGCTGCTGGCACGTAGTTGGCCGGTGCTTCTTCTGCAGGTACCGTCACTTACGCTTCGTCCCTGCTGAAAGAGGTTTACAACCCGAAGGCCGTCATCCCTCACGCGGCGTCGCTGCATCAGGCTTCCGCCCATTGTGCAATATTCCCCACTGCTGCCTCCCGTAGGAGTCTGGGCCGTGTCTCAGTCCCAGTGTGGCCGGTCGCCCTCTCAGGCCGGCTACCCGTCGTCGCCTTGGTAGGCCATCACCCCACCAACAAGCTGATAGGCCGCGAGCCCATCCCAAGCCGAAGAACTTTCCACCAACAGTCATGCGACCGAAGGTCATATTCGGTATTAGCCCCGGTTTCCCGGGGTTATCCCAAAGCCTGGGGCAGGTTGCTCACGTGTTACTCACCCGTTCGCCGCTCGAGTACCCCGAAGGGCCTTTCCGCTCGACTTGCATGTGTTAAGCACGCCGCCAGCGTTCGTCCTGAGCCAGGATCAAACTCTCCAACAAAAACTTTTGTTGAACAATCGTCCCGGCAACATAATGTTGCCAAAGGAATCTCCCCACCAACAACCACAACCACAGTCATGGCAGCCGGCGCGGGGTATCAAACTACTTGGCACTGGCTTATCAAGCACCCTGTTGAGTTCTCAAAGAACAACCACACACCATCCGAGACCCCCCACCAGGAGGACCCCATCCGGGGCAACCGCTCTAACCTACCTGACTCGACCCTCGGCGGCAAGTCTCTCTTTCGAGATCATTTCCGCTTGTTCGGTCAGACCCACGCTCACGCACACCGCTGAGCGGTGGTCGTTTCTTCCGTGGGGTTCCAGCAGACCGGCCGATCGCCGCTTCGCGGCTCTCCGCCCGGCTCCTGCCGGCTTCGGTACTCTACCCGGTCGGCTTCGCGATCGCAACCCCAACTTTCGGGGAACTTCGCACCGCCCGATCCAGCTCCGGTCAGCGTCGCGGCCTCCCGGTCCTGGTGCCCGCTTCGACCGGTTTGCCCCGGTGTTCCGCGTGCAGAGAGAAAGTTACGCGTCTGGCCGCGGAGACGCAAATCAACGTTCATCGCTACGTGCTCTGTCGTCGGGACAGACCCGACGATCAGGGCACAGACCTTCCTGCGTACCGACAGAAGGCGGTCGCGCGTGCCACAGTGTCTGACATGGCTGACCTACCACGGTCCCCGGCGACAGTGCTCGCCGAAGACGCGCTCACCGGCCTGCTGCTGCCGTTCTGGCAGCTGGTCATCGCGGTCTTCGTGCTCTTCGCGCTGGTGGCCTCGGTACGGCGGCTGGCCCGCCGGGGTCCATCCCGGATGACCACCGCGTTGCTGGTGACCGCCGCGGCGATCGCCGGCCTCACCGTGATCGGCGTGCTGCTCCAGTGAGCCACCGACGCCCGGACCGGGCGCGGATCGTCAGAGGCGACGGTTCGCCAGGCTCGGCAGCTCGGCCCGGATCGTCCGGAGCCGGTCCAGGTCCAGATCGGCGACGGTGAGGCCGGTGCCGTCCGGCACCTGGGTGAGGACCGTCCCCCACGGGTCGACCACCATGCTGCGGCCGAAGCAGGTACGCCCCGGCTCGTGGTCACCGGTCTGACCGGCGGCCGCCACGAAGCACTGGTTCTCGATGGCCCTGGCCCGCAGCAGGACCTCCCAGTGGTCCCGGCCGGTGTGCATCATGAAGGCGGCCGGCACCACCAGCAGCTCGGCTCCCCCGTCGGTGGCGAGTTGCCGGTACAGCTCGGGGAAACGCAGGTCGTAGCAGATGGACAGACCGACCCGGAGCCCCTCGACGGACACCACCACCGGCTCGTCGCCGGGGGCCACCGTGGCCGACTCCAGGTACGAGACTCGGCCGGGGATCTCCACGTCGTACAGGTGGATCTTGCGGTAGCTGGCGGCGAGCGAGCCGGAACGGTCGAACACCAGCGTGGTGTTGTAGGTGTGTTCCGGGTCGGGCCCGCGCTCGTGGAACGACCCGGCGATCACCCACATGCCCAGCCGGCCGGCGATCTCGGCGAAGAAGCTGCCGAACTCCCCGTCGACCGGCTCCGCCGCGGGCAGCCCGGCGGCGGGGCCGAGGTAGTCGACGTACTCGGGCAGCAGCGCGAGGTCGGCGCCGGCCTCGGCGGCCCGGACGAGGAGCCGCTCCGCGCCCGCGAGGTTCGCGGTTCGGTCCTCGCGGGCGTTCAGCTGGCACACGGCGACGCGCATGGGCACCACCCTACGGCCGGAGACCGGGTACGTGCTGCCCCGGTGTGGACGGGGCGACGGACGGCGGCACCGACGCGCTCAGGCCGACTTCTCCTCGCGGTCCCGGCGGGCCCGCCGCCCGGTGAACTCCCGGGGCACGATGGTCGGGTTGACGTTCTCCAGGACGACCTCACGGGTGATCAGCACCCGGGCGGCGTCCGGGTTGCTGGGCACCTCGTACATCACGGAGAGGAGGACCTCCTCCATGATGGCGCGCAGGCCACGGGCCCCGGTGCCGCGCAGCATGGCCTGGTCGGCGATGGCCTCCAGGGCGGGCTGCTCGAACTCCAGCTCGACGCCGTCGAGCTCGAAGAGGCGTTGGTACTGCCGGACCAGGGCGTTGCGCGGCTCGGTGAGGATCTGGACCAGGGCGTGCCGGTCCAGGCTGCGCACGTTCGTGATCACGGGTAGCCGGCCGATGAACTCGGGGATCAGCCCGAACTTCAACATGTCCTCCGGCATGACCTGGCCGAAGATGTCGTCGGTCGACCGTTCGGAGACCGCGCGGAGGCGGGCGCCGAAGCCGGTGCCGCCCTGACCCGTACGGGACTCGATGATCTGGTCGAGGCCGGCGAAGGCACCACCGCAGATGAACAGCACGTTGGTGGTGTCGATCTGGATGAACTCCTGGTGCGGGTGCTTCCGGCCGCCCTGCGGCGGGACGTTGGCGACCGTGCCCTCGAGGATCTTGAGCAGGGCCTGCTGGACGCCCTCGCCGGAGACGTCCCGGGTGATCGACGGGTTCTCGGACTTGCGGGCGATCTTGTCGACCTCGTCGATGTAGATGATGCCCGTCTCGGCCCGCTTGATGTCGTAGTCCGCGGCCTGGATCAGCTTGAGCAGGATGTTCTCGACGTCCTCACCGACGTAGCCGGCCTCGGTCAGCGCGGTGGCGTCGGCGATCGCGAACGGGACGTTGAGCATCCGGGCGAGGGTCTGGGCGAGGTGGGTCTTGCCGCAGCCGGTCGGCCCGATCAGCAGGATGTTGGACTTGGCCAGCTCGACGGCGTCACTGCCGGAGCCCGGCGCGCCGGCCGCCTCGGCCTGGATCCGCTTGTAGTGGTTGTAGACCGCGACCGCGAGGGCCTTCTTGGCCTGGTCCTGCCCGACGACGTAGTTGTCGAGGAACTGGCAGATCTCCATCGGCTTGGGAAGCTCTTCCCACTTCACCTCGCCGGACTCGGCCAGCTCCTCCTCGATGATCTCGTTACAGAGATCGATGCACTCGTCGCAGATGTAGACCCCGGGGCCCGCGATGAGCTTCTTGACCTGTTTCTGCGACTTGCCACAGAAGGAGCACTTCAGTAGGTCGCCGCCGTCACCGATCCGTGCCACCTACGTTCTCCCTGCACTCGTCGGCCGGTACGCCGGCCCTGGGTTGAGGACGTTGATCCCCGTGTCCTGCTCTGTACCCCGCCGATCCGACCAGCGAACGGTACGGATCGACGTTACCCGGTGAAGGGGGTTTCTCCGACCCCCAAAACGGGTGTGTCAGAGGCCGGCCGGGTACGGACCCGGGCCGGCCTCCGACCCGAACGTGTCAGCTGGCGGCGTTGGCGGCCAGCAGGCCCTTCTTGCGGCTGGTCAGGATGGTGTCGACCACGCCGTACTCGCGGGCCTCCTCCGCCGTCAGAATCTTGTCACGGTCGATGTCCTTGCGGACCTTCTCGACCGGCTGGTTGCAGTGCTTGGAGTACATCTCCTCCAGCTGCGTCCGCATCCGCAGGATCTCCCGGGCCTGGATCTCGATGTCCGAGCCCTGCCCGTAGCCGCCCTCGGTGGCCGGCTGGTGCATGATGATCCGCGAGTTCGGCAGCGCCATCCGCTTGCCCGGCGTACCGGCCGCGAGCAGCACCGACGCGGCGCTGGCCGCCTGCCCCAGGCAGACCGTCTGGATGTCCGGCCGGACGTACTGCATGGTGTCGTAGATCGCCGTCATGGCGGTGAACGAACCACCGGGCGAGTTGATGTACATGATGATGTCGCGGTCCGGGTCGGTGCCCTCGAGCGTCAGCAGCTGCGCCATCACGTCGTTGGCCGACGCGTCGTCCACCTGGACGCCGAGGAAGATGATCCGGTCCTCGAAGAGCTTGTTGTACGGGTTGGACTCCTTCACCCCGTACGAGGTGCGCTCCACGAACGACGGAAGGACGTAGCGGTTGTGCACCGGCGCGAACCGCGGCGGCAGGCTCAGATCGGTCATCGTCAGCTCCTCGCTCAGCTCAGGGTCCCGGCGCCTTCCGGAACCTGGGTGGCTCCGGTGATCACCTTGTCGATGAAGCCGTAGTCCATCGCCTCCTTGGCGGTGAACCAGCGGTCGCGGTCCGAGTCCGCCTCGATCTGGTCCTGGGGCTGGCCGGTGTGGAACGCGACCCGCTCCTGGAACATCCGCTTGGTGTAGAGCATCTGCTCGGCCTGGATGGCGATGTCGGACGCCGTGCCGCCCATGCCACCGGACGGCTGGTGCATCATGATCCGCGCGTGCGGGAGGGCGTACCGCTTGCCCTTGGTGCCGGCGCAGAGCAGGAGCTGGCCCATCGAGGCGGCCATGCCCATCGCCACGGTCGACACGTCGTTGTCGATGTACTGCATCGTGTCGTAGATCGCCATACCGGCGTAGACCGAGCCACCCGGCGAGTTGATCCAGAGGAAGATGTCGCGGTCCGGGTCCTCCGCCGCGAGCAGCAGGAGCTGCGCGCAGATGCGGTTGGCCACCTGGTCGTTCACCTCGCTGCCCAGGAAGATGATGCGCTCCTTGAGCAACCGGTTGTAGACCGAGTCGTCGAGGTTGCCAATTGAGTCGCCACCGCGGGCTTCGATCGCCCGGAGCGGCTTCGCTGGGATGTGCATGTCGGTCATGGCAGCCCTTCGCTCTCCGTACCGTCTCACCCGACACTAACCGCTGCGCCGAGTGACAGAGTCCCGGTCGGGGTGCTTTTCGCTCTCAGCGCAGCCACCCGGATCCGTACCCGAAAAAGGGTTTCGGCCGCCGAGCGCCGCACGAGCGGCGGCCGGCGGCCGACCCCGCGATCAGTGCTCGTGGTCGTGGTCGTGCGTCTCGTCGGCCTCGGCCTTGAGGGCGTCCAGGGTGACCGGGTTGCCGGCCGCGTCCTTGATCGTGATGCGCTCCATCACCGAGGCCAGCGCCTTGCCGCGCCGGACGTCACCGAAGACGGCACCCGCCGCGCCGGAGCGGACGAGCTGGTCGTAGTACTGCTGCGGCGGCATGCCGGCCCGCTGCGCCCGGTGCACGATCTCGTGGCCGAACTCGTCGTCGGAGACCTGGACGTCCTCGGCGTCGGCGAGGGTGTCCAGCAGGAGCTGGATCTTGACGCCGTCGGTGGCCGCCGTGGTCAGCTCCTCGTCGATCTGCTCCTCGGTCTTCTCCTCGGCCGCGAGGTACTCCTCCAGCGAGGCGCCGATCCGCTCGAGCTGGTCGATCATGGCCTGCTTGCGGCTCTCGACCTCCTCGCGGACGACCCCCTCCGGCGCGGGCACCTCGGCCGCGGCGACGAGCTGCTCGAGAGCCTTGTCCCGGGCCGCGTAGATCTGCTCGACCCGCTTGCCCTTGGTGATCCGCTCCCGGACGTCGGCGCGCAGCTCCTCGAGCGTGTCGAACTCGCTCGCCAGCTGGGCGAACTCGTCGTCCAGCTCGGGCAGCTCCTTCTCCTTGACCGTGCGGACGGTCACCGTCACCTCGGCGTCCTTGCCGGCGAAGTCGCCGCCGACGAGCTGGGTGGTGAACGTCGCGCTCTCGCCGGCGGCGAGGCCGACGACGGCCTCGTCCAGACCGGGCAGGAGCTGCTGGCTGCCGACCTCGTGGGAGAGGTTGGTGGCCGAGCCGCCGGGCACGTCCTCGCCGTCGACGGTGGCGTTCAGGTCGATCTGCACGAAGTCGCCGTCCTGGGCGGCCCGCTCGACGGTCTTGAGGGTGGCGAACCGCTCGCGGAGGCTCTTGACCTGCTCGTCGATCTCCGTGTCGTCGATCTGGAGCTCGTCGACGGTCACCTCGATGCTGGCCGGGTCCGGCAGGGTGATCTCCGGCCGGACGTCGACCTCGGCGGTGAAGTTGAGGCTGTCACCGTCGTTGAACTCGGTGATCTCCACCTCGGGCCGACCGAGGGTCTTCAGGTCGTGCTCCCGGACCGCGGCCAGGATGTTCTGCGGGATGGCCTCCTGCACCGCCTCGTTGAGGACGGCGCCCCGACCGACCCGCTGGTCGATCACGGCGGCCGGAACCTTGCCCCGACGGAAGCCGGGAACCTGGACCTGCTGGCCGATCTCCCGGTACGCCTTCTTGAGGCTCGGCTCGAGCTCGACGAACGGCACCTCGATGGCGAGCCGCACGCGCGTCGGGCTCAGAGTCTCGACGGTGCTCTTCACAGGCGTACTCCTTGAACGGATCTCGGTTTTGAGTCTGGGCGTGCTTCAGCCCATCGAGTGTAGGCGAGCCGGCCGGGAACTCCGGAAGCCGCCTGGGCACCGCACCGACGGCACCCCGGCGGCCCGGCCGCGGACGACAGTCGGGGTGGCGGGATTTGAACCCACGGCCCCTCGCTCCCAAAGCGAGTGCGCTACCAAGCTGCGCCACACCCCGTGGCGGAAGAAGTGTATGCCGTCGGCGCGCGGCGGGGGCGTCCGGGCGGGGTCACCGGACGACAGATTCCGACAAAGCAGGTTCGACCGGACTCCGCCGGCCCCTTCCGGCCCGCGCCCCCGCCGGGCCGTCATCACCCGCGTACGCCCCGACGCCGCCCCGCCCAGCGGACGAGTTCCGGATCGACGGCATCCTGCCGTCCCGGTCCGCCGGACGCGGCCCCGCCCGTCCGACCCGGCGGACCTCGCCGACCCGCCACCCGCCGCGCAGCGGTATGTGGCTGCGCGGCGGGTGACGGCACGCGGTAGGCTGTCCGCGCATCCCGGGAAGCCGGGGCGCACGCGGGCGTAGCTCAATGGCAGAGCTTCAGTCTTCCAAACTGACGGTGCGGGTTCGATTCCCGTCGCCCGCTCCACACCTTCCGGCCCAGGTCAGCGGCTGGTGTATGAGCGCCGCCCGCCTCTCGCGTTCGGCCTGCTGGGTCTCCGGCCGGCATCGGCCGACGCGGCGGGTAGGCATCGTGGGTGTACGACTACACCGTGGACGTTGCGGTGCTCAGGCAGGCGCTGGACGACGTTTTCGACCAGGCGTTGGTGTACCACGGGTTCACCGACTGCATGCGTGACTACGAGGTCGTCGTGCACGCCACAGCGGATCCTTCCACCGGAATCCGGCCTGCCTACCTTCGGTACCTGTTCCGGTACTGCGTAGAGGCAAGCTGCCGAACGACGGTAGCGCCGCCCACCTGGCGCGAGTCCCTGGACGACCGCCTCATCGACTATGAGACCGGCGTCGACCTGGACGGCTACGTATGGGGCGTGAAGTGGCACTGCCTCTATCCGGGCGCGCAGGTGGTGGACGAATCGCCTTCGGCGCGCAGTTGGGCCGAAGCGGTCGGGATCGAGTTCCACGAGGTGCGGATCGAGACCAACGCGCACGCCCTCACCCTGATCTTCTCCGATCTGCAGGTCAGCGAACTGCCGCCCGGATACAGCCCGTTCGTGGCCGGAGAGGACGTCTAGCCGACATCGATTCCCGTCGCCCGCTCCACACCTTCCGGCCCAGGTCATCGGCACGATCGCCGCGCCTGGGCCGTTCTCGTGCTGCCGGACGCGACGACGTTGCCCCGGGCCGCCCAGCCCCGCGCGACCACACCGCCGGCTTGTGGATCATCGGGATTGCTGTCGCCGGGCTGAGCGGAGTCGGTGCGCCCTTGAGTCGTGCTCGCGCGCTTGCCCGCTCGCAGCGATCAGGGGCGCTTGCGAGGTCGCACCACGTCTCGCCACAGCATGTCCGTCATCGCCTGCCGACGAGCCGTGTCACGGGGCGTCAGCCCGCCGAACACCAAGGCGACCGGCTGGCAGCGAAAGGCCCACGCGAGCAACCAGTACGCCCGGGTACGACGCAGCGGCACAGCTTCCTCAGGGGTGGTGGTCCGTTCCAACTCACCGCTGTGTCAGCTCGTCAGTGATCTCGACCAACGTCGAAGCGACGGCCGCAGGGTCCCACAGCATGTGCAGATGACGACCGTCCAGGATCCGAACCGGCCATCCCCGGGCCGTCGCCTCCCGAAGCTCATCGGCATACGTTCCCCCGAAGGCTACGTAGCCGGCCGGGTTCGTTGCCCAACCGGCAGGGACCTCCACCTCCGCGGTGAGGTAGTCCCAGGGCACCCGGCGCTGATCAGCCTCGACTCGCCGCCGGGTCTGCGGGTCGGGGAACAGGGCGGCGAGATCCTCTTCCGGCCACCACTCGCACCACAGCGGCAGCAGGCCATCGGCACCGACCCGATCCCGGAGCTTCGCGATCAACCCCGCTGGTGCGACCGGTCTGCGTCCGTTCTCCGGCGGCAGCACGGCATCAAGGAACACGGTCGCCCGCACCGGGCGCGACGCGACGAGCGCCGGTACGTACAGGCCAGCGTTGCTGTGCGGCACCAGGATCAGCTCGCCGAGCCCGGGTACGGAGTTCTCCAGCGCGCGTAGCACCTCTTCAGGGGAGAACAGCGGGTCCTGCGGGAGCGAAGGAACGACGACGTCGTACCCGCGCGCCGTGAGTACGGAGGCGACCGGGTCCCACGCCGCAGGACCGAGAAACGGGCTCGACAGCAGTACGAAGGTTCGCTCCATCGCCCACCTCTACCACACGACGCGACACCCGTTGCTCACCGCATCGGCGTACCGCCGGTCTCCCGTCGCCCCACCAGCCGCCCCTCCGTTCCGGCGGGTCATGTGGCAGGCTGCCCGGCGTGACGTCACCCGACGAAGGAGCGTTCGTCAACGTCAGCCGAGGGCCGGAAGAAGGCCCGTACGCGTGTCCGTGCTGCGGTTACCTGACGTTGGGCGAACGCGGCGGCTACGAGATCTGTGACGTCTGCTTCTGGGAGGACGACGGGCAGGACGACCACGATGCCGCACGCGTACGGGGTGGACCGAACCGGAACCTGAGCCTGCTCGACGCCCGCCGCAACTTCGCCCGGTGCGGGGCGAGCGACCCGAAGGACCTCAGGCACGTCCGACCACCCCGACCTGACGAACACCCCTGACGAACCACGACCGGACCTTCTGACCTGCCGTCGTCCCGATACGGGCGCGGTCGCCGGCGTCGGCACCACCGCCACACCCACCGCCGCATCGGGATCACCGCAGGCCCGCCGGACCGACCCGACACCACCGGCTGAACCGCGCAACGTCGAGCATGGTCGCCGCCGACCGGCCGCCTTGGATCTCGCCGGCCACCACGGGGGCCGGCCCTGTCCTAGATCTGCTCGACGGCTTGGGCGGCGATGGCGAGCAGGCCGGGGTTTGCGGAGCGGGTAGCCGTGTCACACAGGGTGTCGACGAACTTGATCGCGTGGGCGTCCCCGGTGTCCGTTGCACGGCGCATGACCTCGTCGAGGCTCAGGTCGGTGCCGGCGGGCGGCGCGGGGCGTGCCTGCGCCGGGGCGTAGGCGGCGGTGACCGCGGCTGTTGCCGCCCAGGCCGCGGCGAGGCTCGGTGTCCAGAGCGCTGGCGGTAGGGCAGGCAGGGCACGCAGGACCGCGTTCGGCGCGGTGGCGGCGTGCACGAGCATGACCGGGCTGGCGTACCCGTGGGTTCCGTGCCGGACCACCGCGGCGTCGACGATGCCGGCGAGCCGGGTCGGCACGTCGCCCGTGCCGGGGCCGGGCACCGCGCCGGCTGCTGGTGGCCACCCGGGCAGGTCGGCCAGTTGAGCGAGGCGGGCCCGGATGCCGGACCGCTGGTCGGGTACGCGGGGCACCGCGTCCAGCGCGGACCGGGCGTCGGCTGCCGGGTAGGGCCCGGTGCCAGGTGGCGCGAGAGGCTGCCAGCGGGCGGCCCAGTACGCCAGGCCCTGACCGAGTTCGGCGACCCGCGGCCCGGTCTCCTCGTCGAGCAGCGCGCGTACTGCGTGGCCGACCCGGATGACTCCGTGGGTCGCGCCGGCGGCTATGCCGGGCAGCAGGCGGGGCCACCAGCGGGCGAGCACGTCCCGCCAGGGTCCTCCGGCCAGTTCGCGGTCGAAGTGGTTCAGCCAGTCGCCGGTACGGACCGGGTCGCCGAGCGGGTCGCGCCATTCGTCAGCCGGGATGGGCCGAATGCCACGTGGTCGCTCCTCCAGCTTGTCCGCGTAGGCATCGATCCATCGATGAACGACCGCCCCATGGCCGCGGTGCACCAGGGCCTCTGCTGCCATCGGGGCGTGGTTGGACAGCCAACCGTCTCGTTCCGGGCCGGTGTGCCGCACCCGTTCGTAGGCCTCGTCGAGGACGGAACTCGTCATGGGTCCGAGCCTTCTAGCTGAAGTCCGGTTGAAGTCAAGGGCTAACGGCCGTGGGTGTTCAGCGGCTGCCGCTGGCGCACCTGGGCGTCACGGACGGTCGGGTCGCGGCCTGCGCAGCGGGCGGACCGGTTCAGGCCGTCATGGCCGAGGTTCGCGGACAGCGGCTTCGATGCGCAGCCCTACCCCTGTCACGACGAGGAGGCCCGCCAGGATGTGCGGCTCGGTCGTCCCGGTGTCCGTCCCCAGCGTGATGGCCGAGACGAGGAGGCCGGCGAGCAGGGCGATGTTCCCGAGCATGCGGACGCCGGACGCCCACCGCGAGACAGGGTTCACCCCTGCATACGGTACTGGTGCGATGCCGGTGACGACGAGAACTCCCACAGCGACGTGAGCTGACCCGCCGAGCGGATCAGGTGCCGAAGCGACGCCAGGCGTCGTCGGCGACCGCATCCACGCTGTTCAGTGCGGCACGCAGGTCGGCGACGGTGAACTGTTCCGGCGTACCGGAGCGCCAGCGGACCGCCCGGCGCGCCAGGTCGGCGTACTCGGGGAACAGCCGCCCGAGGTACTCGCCGGCGGCGGCCTTGGCGATGATGTCACCGTGGGCGAGGGTGTGGTGCAGCCGGGCCGGCCCGAGCACGTACCAGGCCACCGCCTTGGCGGCGTCCGGGTCGGTGACGCCGGGTGCCGTGCCGGTGAGCTGTGCCGCGAGCATCGCGGCCGTCGGCTGCCAGTACCCGCGGATGTTGTCCAGGTTGTACCGGCGCAGCTGCTCGGCATCGACCCGTACGCCCAGCTCCGTGACGGCCGGGCCACGGACGGGGATGCCGTGCCGGCGCAGGGTCAGCCACAGCACCGGCGTAAGTTCCCCGCAGGGCTGGTCGGTGCGGAACTCACCGTTGACCACGAAGGGCAGGGTCCGCCCGTCGGCCGGCCAGGTGCGCGCCAGGGCGGGTTCGAGGTAGAGCCCGTCGAAGCAGGGTGAGCTGGGCATCCCGGCGTGGATCTCCGCGAGCCGGGCCAGGTCGTCGCCGGTGGCGGGACGCGAGGTCAGGATCACGGTGTCGACGTCGCTGACGCCGGGCTGCCAGGCGCCCAGGGCGGCGGACCCGACGAGGTAGAGGCCTCGCACGTAGTCGGGAAGGGCCGCGTCGACGGCCCGGAGGTATCTCGCGGTCAGCTCGTCGACGGCAGGATCGAGCGTGGTGGTCACCGGGTCACGGTGAGGGTTCGCTTGGCGAGTTCGTAGGCGGGCAGCATCTCGGTGTGTTCCTCGCTGTCGGCGCTGTCGAGGGAGACCGCGACGATGCCCCGCGCGGTCTGCACGGCGAACGCCCGCTCCGGCTTCATCCCGTCGTCGAGCGCGCTCTTCGTCTGGTAGGTGACCTCCACGGCGGGACGGTCGCCGATGCGCAGCTCGGTGTAGGCCGGCTCGCGGGCCTCAGTACCGAGGAAGGCTTCCAGACTGGCCCGCGCCTGACCCCCGTCGCCGGTCCACACCCGCAGGAAGCCGATGTTGCCGGCGGGCTTGGCGTCGATCTCGCACACCATGGTCAGCGGCCCGCGCCGGGCCAGCTCGGCCAGCGGGTCGTCCGGTGCCATCGGGGCCACGGCCTCGGCCTGCCAGGACTCCGCGAGCCCGAAGGTGACCGGCAGCTCGCAGCCGCTGCCGGCGGCCCCGATCCGCGCGGCCTCCGCCGCCCCGGCCTGCGTCGACGCGCCCGCTGAGGGGTCCTGCGGCGGGGCGGCCACCTCGGCCCCGCCGCAGGCCGTCAGGGCGAGCGTCGCGGCGGCCAGGACGGTGGCGGAGAGGGCACGGTACGGCGACCGGCCGGCGAGCGTTTCGGTTCTCACGAGCCCAGGAGTGTACGGGTCGTACGCTGGCGAATCGGGGTTGGTCGAGACGGCCGGGTCCGCTAGCGTGCCCGCTCGTGAATCTTGCACGCGTCGCACGCGTCACCTCAGCGGTCGTCCTGTCCGCCGCGCTGTCCACTCTCGCCGCCTGCGGTGGCGAGGACACCACCGACTCGGCCGGGTCCGGGTCCACGACGTCTTCCGTTCCCTCCGCGACGGCCGGCACCGCGTCCTCGGCGCCGTCCGCCTCGACGGCGGCACCGGGTGCCAGCGACAGGGATCTCTGCGAGTCGGTGAAGAAGGCCGGCGACGAGATGAGGGCCGAGTTGGTCAAGGCCATGACCGCCGGCGGCGAGCCGACGGCGGCCACGTTCCGGGAGATCCTGACCGGCTTGGAGAAGAAGGTCACCGACGTGGCGGCCACCGGGGGCGACGGAGCGGTGGCCGCCGCCCTCAAGCAGTTCGGCGCGGAGGCCGCCAAGGCGGCGGCGGCCACGGACCCGGCGGCCGCCGCCGACAACCCGGCGTTCGAGAAGGCCGGGGCGGACATCACCGCCGCCTGCAAGGCGGCCGGGGTGGACGTCAACTTCTGACGTGACCGTCGGCCGTCGACCTGACGGTCCGAACGGTGCCGGCGCCGCCGGTCGGCGGCACCGGCGTCGGGTTGGCCGGTCCCGGGGTACGGCGGGTGGGCCTCACCGGGCCGGGTCGGTCGTCCCGGCGGCGCGTACCAGCCGGAGCTGGCCGATCTCGGCGACGTTCTTCATCAGCTCGGCGTTGACCCAGCCGACCAGGTGGGCGACGGTGTGTTCGGGGTCGTCCGGCCAGGGGAAGGGCGCGGTGCGGTCGAGGTCGGCGTCGGTGAGACGGTCGAGGATCTCCCGCCATTCGGTACGCAGCTCCCGCAGCCACTCGACCGTCGGCGCGCCCGCGCCGGGCCACTCGACGTCGGTGCGCTGGCGTGGGGGCCGCCCCTGGAGGTGGTCCGTGGCCACCGTCCACCACCAGCCGAGGTGCCAGGTCAGCCAGGCGATCGTCGGCACCGGGACCGGGTCGGGTTCGTGGTCGGCCCAGTCGGGCGTCCAGGTGCCGTCCGGGCCGGGGCGCACCGACCAGCACAGCGGGGCGGGTTCCCAGTGGAAGTCGGCCGGTTCCAGCCGGTCCAGGTGGTACTCGAACAGCGACCAGGTCAGGTCGAACTGCCAGCGCAGGATGCTGCGCACCGGTACGGGCATCCGGGCATTGTGTCGCGGGAGGCGCGTCGGGTCGACGGACTTTCCCGGCGACGGCACCGGGTGGCCGGCAGGCCGACGCGGGGCCGCTCCGGCGGCCAGCGGGCCGAGCGGGGCCGCTCCGGCGCACAGCGGGCCGCCGGACGGTAGCCCAGAGAGGTGGGGCCCGGCGACGAACCTTCGTTTTTAACCTGCCGGCCACCTGCCGGGCAACTTCGACGTTTTCATACTCGCCAATATCATCCTCATATCGCGAACATCAAAAACATCCAGGGATGTAAATATCGAGGCTAGGATTCTCCCATCGTCCAGCGCCTCTCGCGTGGGTCACGAGCTGCATGAGAGGCCACCACAGTAGGAGGACCGGGAGATGACACTCCCCCGCACTCACCGGCGTACCTTCGCCGCGGTCGGCGTGTTTGCCAGCGCTGCCATGGTCACCGCCATGGCCGCCGCTCCGGCGACCGCAGCCCCGTCCGTGGGCGAGATCCGGAGCGCCGGTGGCGCGACGGCCGTGGCCGACAGCTACATCGTGGTACTCAAGGACAGCAGTGTCGGTGGCCGCGCCGGCACCCGGCAGGCGGCGGTGAAGAGCACCGCGGGCGCGCTCGCCGAGCGCTTCGGCGGCTCGCTCGGGAACGTGTACGGTGACGCGCTCAACGGCTTCTCGGTGAAGCTCTCGGAGAAGGCCGCGAAGCGGCTGGCCGCCCACCCGGCGGTCGACTACGTCGAGCAGAACCACACCGTGCAGATGGACGCCACCCAGGTCAACCCGCCGTGGGGCCTGGACCGGATCGACCAGCGGAACCTCCCGCTGAGCGCCAACTACACCTACGCCAGCACCGGCACGGGCGTGAAGGCGTACATCATCGACACCGGCATCCGGGTCAGCCACTCCGACTTCGCCGGCCAGGCCATCAACGGCTACGACGCGATCGACGGCGCGCTGCCGGCCGCCGACTGCAACGGCCACGGCACCCACGTCGCCGGCACCGTCGGTGGCAACACCTACGGCGTGGCCAAGAACGTCACCCTGGTCGCCGTCCGGGTGCTCAACTGCGCCGGCAGCGGCACCTGGGACCAGGTCATCGCCGGCGTCAACTGGGTGACCGCCGACCACCAGGCGGGCCAGCCGGCGGTGGCGAACATGAGCCTCGGTGGCGGCCTGAACACCGCCCTGAACACCGCCGTGGCCAACTCGATCGCCGACGGGGTCAGCTACGCGGTGGCCTCCGGCAACTCGAACGCCAACGCCTGCAGCTTCTCGCCGGCCTCGGTGCCGACCGCGATCTCGGTCAACGCGTCGCAGAGCAACGACGCGCGGGCCTCGTTCTCGAACTACGGCACCTGCACCGACATCTTCGCCCCGGGCGTGGGCGTGCTGTCGGCCTGGTACACCAGCGACACCGCCACCAACTCGATCAGCGGCACCTCGATGGCCTCCCCGCACGTCGCGGGTGCGGCTGCCCGGGTGCTCCAGGTCTTCCCGAGCTACACCCCGGCCCAGGTCGAGGCGTACCTGATCAGCCAGGCCACCACCGGTGTGGTCACCAGCCCGGGCACCGGTTCCCCGAACCGGCTGCTCTACCTGGCCCCCACCTTCTGATCACACACCGTCGTTCCACCGGCCCCGAGGCGATCCACGCCCCGGGGCCGGTCCCTTCTGGCGAGGAGACCAAACAGATGACCAGATCACGCGTCCGGGGCCGGGGAGTCGCCCTCGCCCTGGCGACCACCCTGGCGACCGCGCTGACCGCCGCGCTGCTGCCGGTCGGCCAGGCCACCGCCGCCACCGGGACCGCCGTCGAGGGAACCATCCGGCACGCCGGCGTGGCCGACGCCGTACCGGGCAGCTACCTGGTCGTGCTCCGCGACGACCGGGTCGAGGCGGCCCCCGGCACGAACGCCACCGCCGAGGTCACCCGGCTCGCCGACCGGCTGCGGGCCCGCTACGGCGGAACCGTCGGCCACGTCTACGGCAGCGCGCTGACCGGATTCGAGGTACGCCTCACCGAGCGGGCGGCCCGCCGGCTCGCCGCCGACCCGGCGGTGGCGTACGTGGAACAGAACCGGGTCACCCCGCTGGTCGGCCCCGGCGTGCAGATCAACCCGCCGTCCTGGGGGCTGGACCGGATCGACCAGCGCAATCTGCCGCTGGACGGCCGGTACGCCTACCCGAACACGGCGCACAACGTGCACGTGTACGTCGTCGACACCGGGATCCGGGCCACCCACGTCGACTTCGGCGGCCGGGTCACCGGCGGCGTGGACCTGGTCGACGGGGCGCTGCCGGCGGACGACTGCAACGGCCACGGCACCCACCTGGCCGGCACCATCGGCGGTAGAAGCTACGGCGTCGCCAAGGAGACCCAGCTGCACCCGGTCCGGGTGCTGAACTGCCAGGGCAGCGGTACCTTCGCCACGGTGATCGCCGGCATCGACTGGATCACCGCGAACGCCGCCCGGCCGGCCGTGGTCGAGCTGGCCATCGGCGGATCGGCGAACACCACCCTGGACGCGGCGGTGACCAACTCGATCAACTCCGGCATCACCTACGTGACCACCGGTGGCAGCTCGAACGGGAGCGCCTGCAACTACTCGCCGGGTCGGGTGCCGGCCGCGCTGACCGTCGTCGGCACCTCGGCCACCGACGCCCGGCTGTCGAGCGGCAACTACGGCAGCTGCATCGACCTGTACGCGCCGGGGGCGAACATCGCGTCCACCTGGAACACCAGCGACACGGCGGTCGCCACGATCAGCGGCGGCTCGGCGGCATCGGCGCACGTGGCGGGCTGTGCCGCGCTCGCCCTGTCGGCGAACCCGACCTGGTCGCCGGCCCAGGTGTCGAGCTACCTGACCAGCCGGGCCACCACCAACATCGTCTCCGGGGTGCCCGCCGGCACCCCGAACCGGCTGCTGTACTGCGGCCCGTGAGCAAGGTGCGGCGGGGCCGGCGACCGACCCGCCCCCGCCGCACCCCACTCGGCCGACGTGCCACGCCGCCCCGCAAGGACCCGACAGGCCACGCCGCGCCCCCGATGTGGCCGGCAGCCACGCCGCACCTCGCGCAGCCGACCGGCCGCCGCTGGACCCACCCGGCCGGCCGGCCCCGCCGCCGCCTCCACGAGCGGCCGGCACACGCTGCACCGGCACCCGACGGCCACTCCCGCACGTCGGGCGTTGCTCCGGGCGGCCGGGCCGACTACCGTCCCATCCAGTGACGATTGACTATATGGTCGTCGGCGGGGGAATCGCCGGTGCCAGTGCCGGTTACCACCTCGCCCGGTACGGCCGGGTGCTGCTGGTCGAGATGGAACAGGTCCCCGGGCACCACTCCACCGGCCGATCCGCGGCGCTGTTCTCCGAGTACTACGGCGGACCGGTGGTACGCGCGCTGACCCGGGCCAGCCGGGCGTTCCTGCTCGACCCGCCGCCCGGCTTCGCCGCACACCCGCTGCTCACCCCACGCGGGGTGCTGGCCCTCTGCCCACCCGGCGCCGAGGAACTGTTCGACAGCGAACTGCGGGCCGGGGCCGAGGTCGACCCGCCGGCCCGGGAGATCGACCTCGCCGAGGTACCCGGCCGGTGTCCGGTCGTCCGATCGGGGTGGGCCCGCCGGGCGATGGTCAAGCCGGCCGCCCGGGACATCGACGTGGCCGCGCTGCACCAGGGCTACCTGCGGGGGATCCGGGCCGCCGGGGGCACCGTCGCCCGGTTGACCCGGGTACGGTCGCTCCGCCGGGAACGGGACCGCTGGCGGGTCCACACCGACGCCGGGGACCTCACCGCCCGTACGGTGGTGAACGCCGCCGGGGCGTGGGCCGACGAGGTCGCCGTCTCGGCCGGCGTACGGCCGGTGGGGTTGACGCCGCTGCGGCGGACCGCCTTCCTGGTGGACGCGCCGCCGGGCGTCGACGTGGCCCGCTGGCCGATGGTCGCCGACGTGGCCGGCACCTTCTACGTCAAGCCGGAGTCCGGAGGGCTGCTGGTCTCCCCGGTCGACGCCACGCCGGTGCCGGCCGGTGACGTCCGCCCCGACGACCTCGATGTGGCGCTCGGGGTGGCCCGGCTGGAGGAGGCCACCACGCTGACCGTCCGCCGGGTCCGGCACGCCTGGGCCGGGCTGCGGACGGCCGCGCCGGACGACGTACCGGTGATCGGCCCGGCCCCGGACGCGCCCGGTTTCCTCTGGCTGGCCGGCCTGAGCGGGTACGGGGTGCAGACCGCCCCCGCCGCCGGCGCCCTGCTCGCCACCCTAGCCACCGGCCACCCCCTCCACCCCCACACCCCCGACCCCACCCCCTGCTCCCCCGCCCGGTTCTTCGGTCGATCATGAAGTTGTTGTCACCTCACCCGGCGTGTCGGGTCGGTAACTTCATGATCAACGGGGTGGCGGGGCGGGCGGGGTGGCGGCGGGGGGTGGGGTGGGTGGGGTGGGGGTGGGGGGTGTGAGGGCGGAGAGGGTGGCGGAGGCGAGGGCGGCCAGCAGGGTGACCCAGAAGACGGCGGGGTAGCCGGCGGCGCTGGCCACCAGACCGGCCAGCGGGCTGCCGACCACCAGGCCCAGGTCCCAGAACGAGGTGAACGCGCCGAGCGCCGCGCCCTGGTGCGCCGGATCGGTCCGGTTGATCACCAGCAGGGCCAGCGCCGGGAACAGCAACGACAGGCCGGCCCCGACGACCAGGCCACCGAGGATGGCGACCCACAGGTTCGTCGCCACCGCCACCAGCAGCAGCCCGACCGCCTCCACCAGCGCCGACCAGAGCGCCACCCGGCGGGCCCCGAGCCGGTCCGGCAGCCCGCCGACGAACAGGCGTACCCCGACGTAGGTGAAGCCGAAGGCGTTGAACGCGGCGATACCGTTCGCCACCCCCCGGTCGGCCAGGTGCAGCGCGGCGAACGCGGCGAGGCCGGCGTACCCGAAACCGGCCAGCGTCAGCGCGATCCCCGGCGCGACCGCGCTGCGCGGCAGGAGCCCGGCCCGGCCGGCGGCCGGGGCCTGCTCCGGGCGGGGCCGGGTGGCGACCAGCGCCGCCCCGAGCGCCGCCGTGACCACCGCGAAGATCCACACCGGCGGGTAGCCGTCGGCGGCCCGGAACAGCACCGTACCGAGCAGCGCGCCCAGGGTGAGCCCCAGCCACATGTGGATGCCGTACAGGCCGACGATCCGGCCGCGCCGTTCGACCGGGGCGAGCGCCACCAGCCAGGCCGCCCCGGCGGTGTAGACCGCGCCCTCCCCGGCACCGTGCACCAACCGGACCACCAGCAGGGCCGGCACGTTCCCGGCGACCAGGTAGCCGGCCCCGGCCAGGGCGCAGAGTCCCGCCCCGGCCAGCATCACCGTCCGGTAGCCGTGCCGGTCCCCGATCCGGCCGGCGATCGGCCGGCCGATCACCGCGGCCACCGCGAGGGCGGCGATCACCGCGCCCACCTCGATCCGGCTGCCGTCCAGCTCGTCGAGGACCAGGAACGGCAGCACGGCCAGCGACGCCCCGGCCCCCAGCAGGGACAGCAGGATCGCCCCGAACAGCGGCAGGTACGGCCGGTAGAAGGTCAGGCGTCCGCCGATCGTGGTCGCGGTCATGGCTGGCTCTCCCCTGGGCGGGCGGTCATCGGCGGCTCTTCCTGGGCATGGTCGTGGATCCTGACCGGCCCGGTCAGGCCGGTACGACGTGGAAGAAGTGGGTCGGCAGGTGGATGGCGAGTCCTTCGTGGATCTCCGCGCAGACGGCCGGGCCGTCGGTGGCGAAGGTCCCCGGCGGCGGTACGGCGACCCGGATCGCCGAGCGTCCCGCGTCGAGCAGGCGCGCGGCCATCGCGAAGTCCCCGACCACCGCCTCGCCCGGGGCGACCATCCGGGTCCGGCTGATCTGTACCCCGTTGCGGGTCAGGTCGGCCAGCAGGCTGCCCCGGCCGAGCAGGTGGGTGTAGTAGTCCCGGGGATTGACGATCATCGCATGCGGGGTGGCCCCGGTCTGTTCGATCTCGTCGCAGGCGGCCAGCAGTCCGGTCAGCCAGTCGTGCCGGTACGGCAGCTTCGCGATCTCCGGGTGCCGCAGCAGCCCGTGTTCGCCGATGGTCAGCGCCTGGTTCTCGGCGGTGGCGAGCCGGACCAGCAGCCGGTAGTCGACGAAGACCGCCAGGCCCTCCGGGTCCTCGGCGAGTTCGGCGGGAAGCTGCACCCAGGCCCGGACCGGGTGCACCCCGGCCTGGGCCATGCCGAACCGGAACGCGGCCTCCCGGCGCAGCTGCACCTCGTGCACGGTGGCCGCCTCGGCGGCGTCCGGCCGGCGCTCGCACCAGAACCGGACCGGGTCCAGGTCGACCATCCGCTTCCGGAACAGGTTGCGGACGGTCACCCGGGGGCGTTCCTTGGTGGGCTGGAAGGCGTCGGTGATGGTGAAGTCGAAGCGGACCTCGGCGGTGGCCGGGTCGGCGAGGTACGCGGCGGCGAACTCCTCCCCGGGCGAGCGGGTGACGGGCGACCCGCTGACGGGAGATCCGGTGACGGGTGGTCCGCTCGCGGGCGACTGGCTGGCGGGCGGCGCGCTGGCGGTGGTCATGACGGCTCCTCGACCGGGATGGCGTGCTGGATGAGGCGCTGGTAGAACGGCAGGTGGTACGCGTGGTAGGCGCGCAGGGTCGGGTCGTTGTCGACGGTCACCGCGAAGTCCTTGTCGACCGGGCGGAATCCGGCGGTGCGTTCCACGTCGAGGTGCCAGATCCGGGTCCGCCGCCACTCGGCGCGCTCCCCGGGATCCCAGGTCAGTGCCTCCGGCCGGTACGGCAGCCCGACCGCCGCGCACCAGGCCGCCACCACCCGTTCCGGAGCCCGCAGCAGCGCCTCGGCGGAGAGCACCACCGGTGGTCGGTGGGCGGTGGCGCGGACCAGTTCGAACAGCTCCCACTGGTGCTCGTAGCCGATCTCGTGGCACTGCACGGTCGGCTTGATGGCGTGGTGCGAGCTGATCGTCCGGGCCGGGTCGCGGACCAGGAAGGTGTGCGTGGCGTCGGCGATCCGCTCCGGGGCGGCGAACAGGTGCGCGTACCGGTACTCCAGGGTGTCCTTGACGAACACCGGGCGGTCCCGGCCCAGCGCGACCAGGTGCGCGGTGACCTCGTCGGGGCTGGTCACGGTGACGGTGCCGCCGTCGGCGGCGGGCAGGTCGACCCGGCCGGTGTCCACCAGGGTGACCAACGGCTCGTGCACCACCGTGACGTCGCCCCGGGCGATCATCATGCGCAGGAAGGCGGTGGAGACGGCGCGCGGGTGCGCCCACATGGCGATCAGCGCCATGCCGCCCCCGCCGCTCGTCCCCGCCGGCCGGGCCGGGTGGGTGGTGCGGGCGGGACCGGGCGACGCGGCCCGGTCCGGACGATGGAACCGGGCACCGGCACACAGGCGGGGGTCACTGGGACCATCCGGTCGGTTGGCGGTCCCAGCGGTGGGCACGCAGCCGGGCCAGCAGGTCCGGGTCGAGGGGCTGCCCGTCGCTGACCGCCAGGTTGGCCCGGACGTGCTCGGGCCGGCGCATGCCGGGGATCACCGTGCCCACCGCCGGGTGGTGCAGGATGAACCGCAGCGCCAGCTCCGGCATGGTCATCCCGGGTGGTACGTCGACGGCGAGCTTCTCGGCGCGGGCCACGCTGGGGCCGAGGTTCTCCGGGCCGAAGTACGTGCTGCGCCAGTCCTCCGGCGGCCAGTTGCTGTCGGCGGTCAGTGTGCCGGTCAGCGTCCCCTCGTCGAACGGGACCCGGGCGATGATCCCGATGTCGTCGCGGAGCGCCCGGCCGAACAGTTCGTCCTCGGGGGCCTGGTCGAAGATGTTGTAGATGACCTGGACGACGTCGATCAGACCGGTGTCCAGGGCGGCCAGGCAGTTCGTCGGCTCCCAGCGGTTCACGCTGATCCCGACGCCGTCGACCAGGCCCTGCCGTTTCAGGTCGGCGATGGTCTCCTGCCAGCGGCCGTCGGTGGCCCAGCGGTCCTCCCAGACGTGGAACTGCATCAGGTCGATCCGCTCCACGCCCAGGTTCTCCAGGCTGTACCGGGTGTACTCGCGGATGTGCTCGGCCGGGAACACGTCGTCGAGGGTGTCGCCCGGTCGGGGCGGCCACTCCCGGTTCTTCGGCGGGATCTTGGTGGCCACGTACAGTCGCCGGTCCGGGTGGCGGCGCAGCAGGTCACCGAGGAGGCGTTCGCTGACGCCCCGCCCGTACACCCAGGCGGTGTCGAAGAAGTTGCAGCCCCGCTCCACCGCCTCGTCCAGGCAGCGCGGGGCGACGTCGTAGTCCCAGCCGGTGAACCCGCCGGGACCGCCGCCGATCCCCCACATCCCGTACCCGACCTCGCTGACCTTCCAGCCGAGGCGACCCAACCTGCGATAGCGCATCCACTCTTCCCTTCGGTTCACCCGGTCGGCGGCGACGTCGGTCCGCCGCCGTGCCGTTCCCGCCCGGTCAGCCAGCGGCGGTAGGCGTCGATCGACGGGGTCAGCTCCCCGTCGGTGAGGCCACGCCGTCGTTCCAGCCGCGCGCACCCGTCCCGCCGGAACAGCCGGGGGTTGTCGGTGAGCAGCGCGCCGAACACCACCCGCAGCTGCTCCTCGTCCGCGCCGAGGCGGGTCGGGAAGAGCGCCAGCAGCGCGGCGGCGTCCCGGTCGCCGTCGGTGACGGCGTCGCGGAGCGCGGCCAGGAACTGGGCGCAACTGACCCGGGGTACGTGGTCACCGGGCAGTTCGGTGAAGTCCACGCTGGCCGGGTGCAGCAGGTGCAGCGGCCGGCCCCAGGCGGCCCGGTCGACGACGGCGGCGACGATCCGGCGGGCGGCGTAGTCGACGGGCGTCCAGTCGGAGCGGACGGTGGCGTCGGGGCGCATGCCGAGCCGGTGGCAGGCGGCCAGCAGCAGGTGGGTGAGGGCGTGCCGGTTCGGTGTGCCGTTGTCGGCCGCCGGCATCACCTCGCCGAGCCGCAGCACGGTGACCGTGGCGCCCCGCCGGCGGGCGGCGGTCAGGTACCGCTCGGCCACCCACTTGGACCGGCTGTACCCGCTGCGCGGCGGCACCGCGACCGCCGGGTCGTACGTCTCGGGCAGCGGCCGGGTGTGCCTTGCCGCCTCGGTGTCGAGGACGCCGAGGGTGGAGACGTGGTGCAGCGGCTTGGGCCGGTCGGTCAGCGCCAGCCGGAGCAGTTCGCCGGCACCGAGCACGTTGGCCGGCCGGTGGGCCCGGTAGTCGAAGAGGAAGTTGACCAGCGCCCCCGCGTTGAGCAGCAGGTCACAGTCGCCGGCCAGGTGTGCCCAGGTGCGCGCGTCCAGGCCGAGCGCGGGCCGGGCCAGGTCGCCGGCGTACCCGGTGAGCCGGTCGGCGAGGTGGTCCGCCCACAGTCCCCGGTCGGCCAGGGCCCGGACCACCCGGGCGGTGGCCGCGGTGTCGTCGGCGGCCCGGGTCAGGCAGTGCACCCGTACGTCGGTGGTGGTGAGCAGTTCGTGGACCAGGCGGCTGCCGACGAACCCGGTGGCCCCGGTGACCAGTACGGTGCGGACCTCGCGGTGCGGGTCGGCGGCCCGGACCGGCAGGTCGGCCGGGAGCCGGACGTCCCGGGCGACCAGGTCCGCCTCCGGTTCGGCGGGTACGTGCCGGCGGCGGGCCAGCAGGTCGGCCAGCCGGGCCGGGGTGCGCTGCTCGAACAGGTCCTGGACGCCGACGGTGACGCCGTGTTCGCCGGCGAGCGCGGTGGTGACCGCGACGGCCTGGAGGGAGTCGCCGCCGACGGCCAGGAAGTCGGTGTCCACGGTCAGGTCGGGGTCGCCGAGGACGGCCCGGAACACCGCGAGCACCGTCCCGGGCAGGGTGGCCGGCGCGGCGGTGCCGGCCAGCCGGGTGGCCCGGTCGTGGCGGACCCGGTCCAGGTGGCTCTGGAGGGCCCGCCGGTCCACCTTGCCGTTGCGGGTCAGCGGCAGCGCGTCGAGGACGACCAGGTGCCGGGGCACGCTGGTGCGGGGCAGCAGCCGGCGCAGATGCTCGCGCAGCACCGGTTCGGGTACCGCCCGGTCGGCGGCGACGAACAGGGCGAGGGACCGGCCGCCGCCGTCCCGGGCGACGATCACCTTGGCCTGGTGCACGCCGGCCAGCCGGGTCGCCGCGGTCTCGATCTCGCCGGCCTCGATCCGGACGCCGTTGACCTTGAGTTGGAAGTCCCGCCGGCCGACGAAGTGCAGCCGACCGTCGGCGTCGAGACGGCCCAGGTCGCCGGTGCGGTACAAGCGTCGGCCGGGGATCTCCGGCAGCGGGTTGGGGACGAACACCTCGGCGGTGCGGGCGGGTGCGCCCAGGTAGCCGGCACCGAGGCAGGTGCCACCGATGACGATCTCACCGACCGCGCCGGGTGGCAGCGGACGCAGCTGGGCGTCGACCACGGTGGCGTAGCAGTTGTCGATCGGCCGGCCGATCGGGACGGTGTCGCCGTCGGCCGGGGTGACCCGGTGGAAGACCATGCCGATGGACGCCTCGGTCGGGCCGTACCCGTTGGTGACCTCGATCCCGGGCAGCAGTTCGCCGAGGCGGTGCACGGTGGACGGGTCGATCTCCTCGCCGCCGACGATCAGGTGGCGCAGGGTGCCGACCGCCCGGCGGGCCGCCGGGTCGCGGTCCACCAGTGCCACCAGCAGTCCGAGGATGCTGGGTACGAAGTCGGTCACGGTGATCCGCTCGGCGGCGATGGTCCGGACGGTACGGGCCACGTCGAGGAAGCCGCCCTGCACCGGCACCACCACCCGGCCGCCGGTGGTGAGCGGCCAGAACAGCTGCCACACCGAGGAGTCGAAGGTGTGCCGGCTGTTCTGGAGCACCACCTCGTCCCCGGTGGCCCGGAACCAGCGGGTCATGAACCGGAACCGGTTGGCGAGTCCGTCGTGCCGGTTCATCGCGCAGCGGGGGGTGCCGGTGGTGCCCGAGGTGAAGATCCCGTAGATCAGGTCGGCCGGGCCGATCGGCACGCCCGGCCGCTCGTCGGTCGGCGTGATCCGGTCCAGCAGCACCGGCACCGTCGCCACCGCGCCGGCCCCGGCGCCGTTGCCGCCGGCGGCAACGGGCCGGAGCAGGTCGTCGGGCAGCGTGCCGGTCGGGCCGACCACCACCAGCCGGGGGGCGAGCACCGCCAGGGTGGCGCGGGTCCGGTCGTCCGGCCAGCCCGGATCCAGCGGTACGAACGCCGCGCCGAGCTTCATCGCCGCCAGGTACGCCACCGGAAGTTCGAGACCGTCGGCGAGCAGCACCGGCAGCACGTCGCCGTGGCGCACGCCGCGGGCGGTGAGCGTGGCGGCGAAGCCGTTCGCCAGCCCGTCGAGTTGCCGGTAGGTGAGGCGGCGGTCACGGAAGGAGACGGCGACCCGGTCGGGGTGGCGGTCGACGCACTGCTCGATCATCGTCGGGATCGCCGTGAACGGCTCGTCCGGTACGCGTCGCCCGGCCAGCCGGCCGAGGGCCAGCGCACGGTGGACCGGGCCGACGGCCGGGGCCCGGCCGGACGGCAGCAGCGGGTCGGCCAACAGCGCGGCGAACACCTCGGCGAACACCTCGGCCACCGCCGGCACGCTCACCGACCACGGGTCGGCCGGGGCGCAGCGCACCACGACGGCGACGCCGTCCGGGCTGACCGTCGCGCGGACCAGCACCGGTACGGCCTCTAACGCCCGGTGCGGCTCCCCGTCCAGCAGCACGACGAGCGGACCGGCCGGCCCGACGGAGCCGAGCGGGCCGACCGAGCCCAGGGAGTCGAGGGAGTCGAGGGGACCGGGCGGGTCGGGCGGGCTGGAGGGGCCGGGCGGAGCGGTCGCGCTGGCGGCCAGGGCGCGGACGGCGGCCCGGGCCCGGTCGCCGGGCAGCTGGTGCAGGTCCGCCGGCCAGTCCGGCAGGTCCAGGGCGGTGGCACCGGCCAGCACCCGGACGGGCAGGTCCCGGCCGAGCCGGTCGGCCAGTTCGACGGCGGCGAGTCCGGCGACGGCGATCCGGTCGTCGGCACCGCCGGCCACCGGTCGGGCCACGGTGTACCGGTAGGTGGGGCCGGCGGCGACGGAGACCGGTACCGCGGAGCCCGTGTCACCGGATCTCATGCCGTCCCCCCACGTCCCACCGTCCGTGCCCGACGGCGCACCCGATGCCGATCACACGTGACCGACGTCACCCACCGCTGGGGACGGACACTAGAACAGCGATCGACACATGGGAATATGTAACTTTCAGTGATGGGACTGTCGACAATGGAACTGCTGCTCAGCGCGGTTCGCCCCACCGACACGACCACGCCGACGGCCCGGCCGGTGGGAGTTCCCACCGACCGGGCCGTCGGTCGGTCAGCGCCGCGCCGGGTCGGTCAGCGCCGGGTCGGTCAGGGCCGCGCCCGGCCGGGCCCGCTCCGGTCCGGTGGACCGGAGCCGGGACCCGTCGCGGACGGTCGCGACCCGTTCCGGTCGGGTCGGTCAGCCGCCGAGGCTGGCGGCACCCGCCGCGATCGCCGCGGCGAAGTAGCTCACCTGGGTGTAGACCCCGGGGTAGTTGGGCCGGGCACAGCCGTTGCCCCAGCTCACGATGCCGACCTGGATCCAGGCGTTGCTGGCGTCCCGGCGGAACATCGGGCCACCGGAGTCACCCTGGCAGGTGTCGGTCCCACCACTGGCGTAGCCGGCGCAGATCTCCTCGGCCGGGATGAGGTCGCCCCCGTAGTTGGCGCTGCAGGTGGCGTCGCTGACGAACGGCACGTTCGCCTTGAGCAGGTACCGCTGCTGCGCACCGCCCTCGCGGGCGGCACCCCAGCCGGCCACGGTGAAGGTGCCACTGTCGTACGCGGTGGTGGTGGCGATCTTCAGGGTGGGCAGCGAGGTGACCGGGGTGGCCAGCCGGATCAACGCCCAGTCCTTGCCCGAGCCGGTGTAGCCGGGCGCCCGGTAGACGTAGTTCGACCGGACGGTGATCCGGCTCGACGACTGGAGGTCGACCACCCCGAGGGTGGCGGTGATGCTGGTGTTCGCGCCGGTCCGGCCGACGCAGTGCGCGGCGGTCAGCACCAGGGTCGGGCTGTAGAGCGAGCCGCCGCAGCCCATCGAGAGCCGGACCATCCACGGGAACTCGCCCTGGGCGGCCGGGGTGCCGCCGACGACGTACGGGGTCACGTCGGCCGTGGGGCCGGCGGCGGCCGGGGCCGCCACGACGAACGAACCGACGGTCACCGCTGCCAACGCCGCGGCCGTACGGCGGAGGAGTGTGCGCCAACGTGCCATGTGGGGCCTCCCGAGCCTGGATGACACACCTCGTGGGCGTGCCGAGATCACGATGCCCCGGAGCCTACTTTTATCCATAGATGTTTAGCAATGGACGGACGCCATTTCGGATTCGTCATACCGCCCACCGGCAGCAAGCCCGGCAGATGGTGAGCGAACTTTGGTTACGCATTGATGTCGATCTTTGCAGAGTGTGTGCTGACGGGTGACCTGCCGGCAACCTTCACCCCGGAGGCCCCATGCGTCCGCGACGCCCCCGTCCGCTGCTCCGGCCCGCCCTCCTGGCCCTGCTGCTCGCCGTCCCGACCGCCGCCGTGCCCGCCCCCGCCACCGCCGCGCCGTCCGGCAGCAGCCTGGCCGCCGGCTGCGACCCGGTCGACCCGGCCGCCTGCCTGCTGCCCTTCCCCAGCGACCTGTACACCGTCGCCGACCCGACCACCGACACCGGAATCCGGGTCCACATCGAGCGCTCCGCCATGCCGGAGAACATTTTCGGCAGCAACGTCGACCCCACCGAATGGAACCGCAACGACGGATTCTCCCCCGGGTCGATGCTGCTCACCCGGGTACCCGGACTGGACCCGGTGGCGTCCGGGATCGCCCCGGCCACCGACATCGGCCGCTCGCTCGCCCCGGACGCCCCGATCGTGCTGGTCGACACCCGCACCGGCGAACGCCACCCGTACTGGGCCGAACTCGACGCGAACGCCGCCGACGACCCCGACCGGCAGGCGCTGATCATCCGGCCGGCCCGCAACCTGAAGGAGAACACCCGGTACGCGGTGGGCCTGCGTGACCTGCGGACCGCCACCGGTACGCCGATCCCCGCCCCGGAGGTGTTCGACACGCTCCGGGCCGGCACGCCACCGGCCGACCCGGCCCTGCACCGCCGCTGGGAGTACGCGCAACGCGCGGTCAACTCGCTGGCCGAAGCCGGTGTCGACCCGGCCGGGCTCTACCTGGCCTGGGACTTCACCGTCGCCAGCGAGCGCGGCCTGACCGAGCGGATCCGGCACCTGCGGGACGAGGCGTTCGGCCGGCTCGGCGCCCTCGCCCCGGTGGTCACCATCGACAAGGTCACCGACTACCCCACCGACCAGGACCCGGACATCCGCCGGCAGGTGGAGGGGAGCGTCCTGGTGCCCAGCTACCTCGACACCCCGCTCGGCCCGCCCGGCTCCCGCCTGCACTACGGCCCGGACGGGCTGCCCGAACAGCGCGACCTGAACACGCAGGTGGCGAAGTTCTACTGCAACATCCCCCGCTCGGCGACCGCCACCGCACCGGCCCGGCCCGCCCTGTACGGCCACGGCCTGCTCGGCTCACCCACCGAGATCGACTCCCGCAAACTCAAGCAGTACGCCCACGAGTCGAACACCATGCTCTGCGCCACCCCGTGGATCGGCATGGCCACCGGGGACATTCCGAACGTGGTGTACTCCCTCGGCGACTTCTCCCAGTTCGGCTCGATTCCCGACCGTACCCAGCAGGGCTTCCTGAACGTCCTCTACCTCGGCCGGGCGATGATCCACGTACGCAACGGTCTGACCACCCGCAGCGCCTTCCGGGACTCCGCCGGCAAGCCGCTGTCCCGGTCCGGCAGCGGACAGCTCGCGTACCTCGGCAACAGCCAGGGCGGCATCCTCGGCGGAGCCCTCTGCGCGGTCGCCACCGACCTCACCCGCTGCTCGCTCGGCGTACCGGCGGCGAACTACTCCACCCTGCTGGACCGCAGCGTGGACTTCGACCAGTTCCACCCGGTGTTCCACAACGCGTACCCGGACCCGATCGACCGGCAGCTCTGCCTGGCGCTGGCCCAGATGCTCTGGGACCGGGGCGAGGCCAACGGCTACCTGCACCACCTCACCAGCGACCCGCTGCCCGGCACCCCCGCCAAGCGGGTGATCATGATCGAGGCGTTCGGCGACCACCAGGTGGCGAACGTCGCCACCGAGGTACAGGCCCGCACCATCGGGGCACGGCTGCGTACCCCCGCCCTCGCCGCCGGACGGAGCCCGGACGTCGTACCGTTCTGGGACATTCCCCCGGTGCCGGCCCGGCCGTACGCCGGCAGCGTGCTGGTCCCGGTGGACAGCGGGTCACCCGCGCCCCCGGCCGGGAACACCCCGCCCCGCGACGGCCTCGACCCGCACGGGCATCCGGCCAACTCGCCACAGATCCGGGCGATGATCGCGCGGTTCCTGGACACCGGCGAACTGGTCGACACCTGCGCCGGGTCGCCCTGCACCGCCCCCACCGGCTGACCACCCGGGCGGTGTCCGACCCGTCACCCGGTGTCGAGGACCCGGCCGCGCGGGTCGCCTCGCCCCGGGCGGACGCCGAGGGGCACGGCGGCACACACTGATCCCGCCACCACCGGGCCCGGCCGGCTGGGATGAACCGGAGCCGGCCGGGTAAGCCCGGTCGACCTGGTGGAGGAGGACCGCTGTCGCGGTCGACCGCGACACCGACGCCCGGGCGGGCGGCCCACGGCCGACCCTCCCGGGCGTCACGCTGCGCGGGCGGGCCCGCCGGTCAGCCTCCGGTGATCCAGTTCCAGGCGGAGACCACCCACTCGGTCTGCTGGAGGTAGGCGATCCCGACCCCGATCAGGAAGATCGCGGTCACCGCGTGGGCACCCCGGGCGCTGCGCCGTACCCGGCCGAGCTGACGCTCCCACACCAGCCGACCGAGCAGCCGGGACAACGCGAACAGACCAACCGCGACCAGCATGGTCAACAGGTAGGTGACCACCGGGGAGGTGAGGTCGCCCCGCGCGGAGATCGCCCAGATCCCCCAGCAGACGAAGGCGAACAGGACACCGGCGCCGCTCCACTCGGCCCCGTTGCGCCACTGGGCGAGGTACCAGCTCAGGGGGCGGCTCGGACCGGAGGAGAACCAGCCGGTCGGTTCGTGCCCGTGCAGGTGCTCGTCGTGCTCGACCGCCGGGAACGACTCGGTCCGGGGCGGGCGGGACCGGCCCACCGACGCGACACCCCGCTGGAAGCCGTCCCGCGGGGAGGGCACCGCCGGGTCGGCGTCCTTGGGCACCTCGACGGTCCGCTCCGCCCACGGCTGTGTCTGGTCTGACATCTCGTTTCCTCCCCTGACGCCGGCCCCCCGGATCGGTCTGTCCCTTCCGAGGGTAGCCAGCCGCCACATCACCCGACCGCGCGCACTCACCCGACCGCGCGCACCCAGGGACGCAGCGGCACCGTCGCGCGTACCGGCCCCGCACGGTACCGTCGGCTGATGGCGGAGACCGAGCGACGGCGACGGCGACTGCGGCATCCCACCTCCGGGCCGGACCGGGAACGCGCGGCCGGCTCGGCGGCGACCGCCGGGGTGCACGACGGTACGCCCACCCCGCCCCGGCGCGGCGGGCCGGAGGAACGCGACGGTGACCGTGGCCTACGCGGGCTGGTCGGCTCCGGCAACTCCCAGGTCACCGTGGCCGCCGCGCTCCGGGCCCGGGACGCGAGCCGGCCGACCGAGGACGATCTCGCCGAGGCCGCGACCCGGCTGGTGCTGGTCCGCCGTAACTGGGTGCCCCGCGAGGAGCTGCCCCGACCGGGCCGGTGACCCCCGGGCCCTGGCGCGGGGGTCGCCGCGCGCCCGCTCACGAGGGCGAAGAGGGCGACGCCCCGGCCGGTAGAGCGACAGCCGGGGGCGGGACGGCGGCGGACGCCGCCCCGCCGGGCCGGTCACCGTCAGGGCAGCTCGGGCAGCTTCCCCGAGGTCTCGTACGCGGCGACCTGGGCGATCCGGCGGGCGTGCCGCTCGTTGCCGGAGAAGCTCGTACCGAGGAACGCCTCGACGATCGCGGTCGCCTCGTCCAGGGTGTGCTGCCGGGCACCGACGGCCACCACGTTGGCGTCGTTGTGCTGCCGGGCGAGCTGGGCGGTGTCCACGTTCCAGGCCAGCGCGGCGCGTACCCCGGGAACCTTGTTGGCGGCGATCTGCTCGCCGTTGCCCGAGCCGCCGATGACGATGCCGAGGCTGCCCGGGTCCTTCACCACCCGGTCCCCGGTGTGCAGGCAGAACGCGGGGTAGTCGTCGTCAGGGTCGAAGGCGTGCGGACCGACGTCGACCAGCTCGTACCCCTGCTTGGTGAGGTAGCTGGCGAGGTGCACCTTCAACTCGAAACCGGCGTGATCGGATCCCAGGTAGACGCGCATACCGCGCAGTCTGTCAGGCCGGTCTCCGCGGCTTCGCCCAGGGCGGCACCGCGGAGCCGGTACGTCACACCCCGCCTCAGCGGGACAGCTCCGCCACCACCAGCCCGCCCCGGGCCTTCGGGGTGAACCAGGTGCTCTTGCGGGGCATCTTCTCCCGGGCCAGGTTGACCGCCACGAAGTCGTCCACGGTCACCGGGGCGATCAGGATCGCCAGTTCGGCCCGGCCCGCGTCCACCTCGCCGGTCAGCCAGCTCGCCGGGTAGTCCCCACCGACGTAGGTGATCCGCTTGTCACCCGGGTCGAGGCCGAGCGCCTCCCGCAGCAGCAGCCGCTCCACCAGCGCGTGGTCGAGGTTCTCCAGCCGGTCCGCGCCGGCGTCGTGCGGCAGGGTGACCGCGTACCCCCGGCCGGCGAGCCGGAGGTGGACGGTGCCGCCGGTCGCCGGCACCTCGACCGGGCCGTCGATCGCGGTGATCCCGGCACCGGCCGCGCGGAGCCGGTCCAGCAGCTCCTCGGGGGTGCTGGTCAGCTCGCTGACCAGCCGGTTGTAGGGCTGGATCGCCACCGAACGCGGGGTGGTGACCACGGCCAGGAAGCGCGGCAGGCCGCCGGTCTGGGCGGCCAGGCTGCGGTGGTTGCCGTCCGCCACCACCAGCTCGCCGCCCCCGGCCAGCGCGGCCAGCTCGTCCTGCTCCGGACCGGGGCCGAGCAGCCAGATCGCGTGGGTACGCCCGGCCTGGTCGGTGTCGGTGGCGGCCGGCGCGCCGGCGGACTCGGTCGCCGCGGCCAGCCGGGTGTGCAGCTCCTCACCCCGGCCGGTCTGCAGCAGCAGCACCGGCGAGAGGAGATGGCCGAGGGTCTCGGCGAGCGCGACCCGCTCCCGCACCTTGGCGATGAAGACGTCCTCGTTCCGGATCACCAGGCCCGGTTCGTCCCGGCTGGTGGAGATCTGGTCGGTGTCGACCATCGCGAAGATCCCGTACGCCGGCTCCTCCCCCGGTGCGCTGATCCGGTAGAGGACGATCACCTGCTCGGCGGGGGTGTAGCTGCCGTCCGCCTTCGCCTCGGCGAGCCGGGCCGCCGCGTCCGGCAGCGCGTCCAGGAACGACTTCCCCAGGCTCTCCGGCGCCCGGTGCGGCATCTCGATGCCGAGAGCGCTGTGCGGATTCGCCTCGATGATCGCGGTGATCTCCGCGTCGTCGGCGAACTCGTCGTAGTTCTGCGCGCCGGTGCCGCCAGTGGTGATCCAGGCCCGGGCGATCGGATGCACGACCGTCATGTCCGCTGACGCTACCCGGTCCATCAGGTGAAAGGACGGACCCCCGGTTGACGCCCGGTGGAGCGGGCGGGTCCCCGCTCGACACCCACGGCTTACCGCCCGGCCGTCGCCACGGCCCGGCCGGGCACCCGCGCGACCCCCACCACGATCGGCGGGGCCAGCAGGTCGCCCAGGTGCGCGGGCAGGCCCGGCCGGACCGCCGACCAGCCGCACCCGTCCACCGACCAGTACGACTCCCCGGGCTGGTCGACGTACCCCCGGGGCCGGACCGGACCGGTGGACGGCTCGGCGAACGCGGGCCCGGTGGACCCCCGGCCGGGCGTACCGGGGTCACGACGGGACGTACGGCGGTGCTTCGCCATCAGGATGCCTCCGGCAACGGACGCGGCCGGCGTACCGGCGACGGGAGCGACACCGGGTGAAACGACCACGCCCACGCCCGGTGACGAGGGGGCGGCGGACGGAAAGCCGCCCGCCGCCCCCTGGCTCTTGCACCCGCTCCCGGTCGACGCCGGAAGCTCAGTCGAAGCTGGGCTCGACGTCGCGGGACCGCTTCAGCTCGAAGAAGCCGGGGGTGCCGGCGACCAGCAGCACGCCGTCCCAGAGCCGGCCGGCCGCCTCGCCCTTCGGGGCCGGGGTCACCACCGGGCCGAAGAAGGCGACCTTCCCGCCGTCCGGCCCGGGGGCGTGCACGACCGGGGTGCCGACGTCGTAGCCGACCGGGTCCATCCCGGCGTGGTGGCTGGCCTTCAGCGCGGTGTCGTACTCGGTGCCGGTCGCCACCTCGGCGAGCGCCGGGTCCAGCCCGGCCTCGGTCAGCGCGGCGGCGATGGTGCCCGGCTCGCGTTCCTGACCGAGGTGGAACCGGTTACCCAACGCGGTGTAGAGCTTCCGGAGCGCCTCCTGGCCGTACTTCTGCTCGGCGGCGACGCACACCCGCACCGGCCCCCAGGCGGTCCGCATGGCCTCCCGGTACTGCTCGGGCAGTTCCCGTCCCTCGTTGAGCACGGCGAGGCTCATCACGTGGAAGCGGACGTCCACCGGGCGGACCTGCTCGACCTCCAGCAGCCACCGGGAGGTGATCCACGCCCACGGACAGATCGGGTCGAACCACATGTCAACGGCGACACGCTCGGCCACGGTGATTCCCTTCGAGACCCGGCCGCGCCGGCAGCACGGCACCTCCCCCGATCCTTGCCTTCTTCGCCCCGCCCGGCACCAGTAATCCACGTGACCTCGACCACCGGGATCGGGCGCTGCATGGAACACTCGAAACCGCTGTCGGTCCCCGCCCGGGACGGGCAAGCTGGCAAGGACGCCGTCAGAGAGTGGGAGACACACAGTGCCGGGAGTGCGTAACCTGACGCAGGTCGAGGCGACCGAACGGGCCCGACTGCTCGACGTGACCGGGTACGACATCAGGCTCGACCTGTCGTCGGCGACCCAGCCGGCCGACGGTCACACGTACAACTCGGTGACCGAGGTCCGGTTCCGGTGCGCCGAGCCGGGTGCGAGTACGTTCATCGAGGTGGCAGCCGAGCGCGTCCGGTCGGCGACGCTCAACGGCACGCCGCTGGACCTCAGCGACTGGTCCGCTGAGAAGGGACTGACGGTCCCCGGGCTGGCCGCCGAGAACACGCTGGTGGTGGACGCCGATTTCGCCTACTCCAACAGCGGGCAGGGGCTGCACCGCACGGTCGACCCGGTCGACGGCGAGACCTACCTGTACAGCCAGTTCGAGACGGCGGACGCGCAGAAGACGTACGCCTGCTTCGACCAGCCCGACCTGAAGAGCGTCTACACCTGGCACGCCACCGTGCCGGCGCACTGGCGGGTGGTGTCCAACATGCCGGTCGAGCGGGAGGAGCCCGCCGGCGAGGGCTGCAAGACCGTCCACTTCACCGAGTCGGTCCGGATGAGCACCTACGTCACCGCGCTCTGCGCCGGGCCGTACCACGAGGTGCGGGACAGCCACGACGGCATCGACCTGGGCGTCTTCGTCCGGGCGTCGATGGCCCGGTACCTCGACGCGGACGAGCTGTTCCTCGTCACCAAGCAGGGCTTCGACTTCTTCCACGAGCAGTTCGGCGTCCGCTACCCGCTGCCCAAGTACGACCAGCTGTGGGTGCCCGACTTCAACGCCGGCGCGATGGAGAACTTCGGCTGCGTCACGCACGCCGAGGCGCACTACATCTTCCGCTCGCAGGTCACCGACTACGAGTACGAGCAGCGTGCCAACACGATCCTGCACGAGATGGCGCACATGTGGTTCGGTGACCTGGTCACCATGCGCTGGTGGAACGACCTGTGGCTGAACGAGTCGTTCGCCGAGTGGGCCAGCCACTGGTGCAACACCCACGCCACCCGGTTCACCGACGCCTGGACGACCTTCCTCGCCGTCCGGAAGAACTGGGGCTACCGGCAGGACCAGCTCTCCTCCACCCACCCGGTCTACACCGAGATGCCGGACCTGGAGGCGGTCGAGGTCAACTTCGACGGCATCACGTACGCCAAGGGCGCCAGCGTGCTCAAGCAGCTGGTCGCGTACGTCGGGCTGGAGCCGTTCCTGGCCGGGCTGCGGGCCTACTTCGGCAAGCACGCCTGGGGCAACGCCACCTTCGACGACCTGCTGTCCGAGCTGGAGGCGGCGTCGGGTCGGGAGCTGCGCAAGTTCGCCGCCCAGTGGCTGGAGACCGCCCAGGTGAACACGCTGCGCCCGGAGGTGACCGTCGGCACCGACGGCACGTACCAGCGGGTGGTGGTGACCCAGGAGGCCCCGGCGGAGCACCCGACGCTGCGTACCCACCGGATCGGGGTGGGCCTCTACGACCTCACCGACGGCAAGCTGGTGCGCCGGGACCGGATCGAGGTCGACGTGGCCGGCGAGCGCACCGAGCTGACCGAACTGGTCGGCGTGCGCGCCGCCGACGTGCTGCTGCTCAACGACGACGACCTCAGCTACACGAAGCTGCGGCTCGACCCGGCCTCCATGGCGACGGTGGTGCAGCACATCGCCGGGTTCGAGTCGTCCCTGGCCCGGGCGCTGTGCTGGACCGCCGCCTGGGACATGGTCCGGGACGCCGAACTGTCCACCCGGGACTACCTGGCGCTGGCGCTGGCCGGGCTGCCCGCCGAGACCGACGTCAACCTGGTCACCCCGACGCTGCGGCAGGCGGCGAGCGCGCTGTCGTTCTACGCCGACCCGGACTGGGCCCCGACCGGCTGGGCCGACCTGGCCCGGACGGCGAAGGCGGCGGTCCGCAGCGCCGAGCCGGGCAGTGGCCTCCAGTTGGCCTGGGCGCGGGCGTACGCGTCGGCGGCCCGCTCGGCGGAGGACCTGGCGACGGTACGCGGCTGGCTGGACGGCTCGACCGTGCCGGACGGCCTCACCATCGACACCGAGCTGCGCTGGATGCTGCTCCAGTCGCTGGTCGCGAACGGGCGGGCCGGGGCCGCCGAGATCGAGGCCGAGCTGGCCCGGGACAAGACGGCCAGCGGCGAGCGGGAGGCCGCGTACGCGCACGCGCTGGTGCCGACGCCGGAGAACAAGGCGGCGGTCTGGGCGCAGCTCACCGGGGCCGAGGCGCTGCCGAACTGGCGGGCCCGGGCGCTGGTGCAGGGCTTCTCGCACCCGGCCCAGGTGGAGCTGACCGCCCCCTACCGGGACCGGTACTTCGCCACCGTGGCGCAGCTGTGGGCCACCCGGGACAGCGAGCCGGCGCAGGAGTTCACCCAGCTCGCCTACCCGGCGTACCTGGTGTCCGAGGACACCGTGGCGGCGACCGACGCCTGGCTGGCCGGTGAGGGGCATCCGGCCCCGCTGCGCCGGCTGGTGGCCGAGGGCCGCGACGGGGTGGTCCGGGCGCTGAAGGCCCGCGCGAAGGACAGCCAGAGCGCCTGACGGTTTCGGCGGACCCGGGGCCGGCGTGGGTGGTGACCCGCGCCGGCCCCGCTCGTTACGGTTACGCCACGGAGGTGGACCAGATGGCACAGCCGACCGAGCCGTGGCCGATGGCCCTCGACCCCGCCGCCTGGCCGCGCTGACCGGTCCGCCAGCCGTCCCCGGCGGCCTGGCCGGTGCGGACCGCGCCAGCCGATCCGTCCTCGCCCGGCCGGGTTCCGGCTGCCGGCTCGGCTGGGCCGGATGACATGGCGACGCCCGGCCCCGCGTACGGCGGAACCGGGCGTCGGCGTACGGAAGGCGTACGGAGGGTCAGCCCTTGCCGGCGTGGGTGGCGAGCTGGTCGAGACCGTGGATGATCCCGCCGGCCAGGTCGCCGCCGCCGAACGCCGCGACCATGGAGAGCGCGGCGAGCTTGGCGTACGTGTCCGGGATGCGCTTGCGGGCCTGCCGGCCGGTGACGATCTCCAGCCGGCGCTGGTTGGGCGACACGGCGATCAGGACCGAGCGGTCCGGCTCGGCGAGCTGGCGGTGCAGCCGCTCGGCGTGCTCACGGGTCGGCTCGTCCAGGCCACCGACGAAGACCGAGAAGACCAGGCCGGTGCCCTGGTCGGCCAGGCGCAGCGCCTCGTCGATACGCAGGAGCTGCCGGGTGGAGAAGGGGCCGTCCAGCACCTCCGGCGGGTTGCCCGCCTCGGTCTGCTGCTCACCAACGGTCACTTGCGCCTCCGGTTCCCCCGGCCGGCGCCTCGATGCCGGCCTGCTCCTGCTTGCGGCTGGTCAGCGCCGGGGCCTGCGCGCCCGCGGCCAGGGCGGTGCCGGCCGAGTCGGCCAGCTCCTCCGGGCGGGCGAGGAACCAGACCGGCGTGAAGTCGAACGGCCGGCCCGGCCGGTAGCGCTTCGCGCCACCATGCCCGCTGCGACCACCACTGGCGAGCGCCAACCCGGCGATCACCAGCGTCGCCACCGCCGGGATGCCGACGAAGACCAGCAACGTCTCGGTAACAGACAATCCCAACGCCCCCAGGCGGAAAGAGAGACCGGACCAACCGGGCCGCTCGGACGTGGTGTCGCCCGCCGACCCCTTTGCTGTTCACGTTAGCGGAGGCCACGGCCCGGCATATCGCGGGGTGGCGATGATCGCACCCGCCGCCGGGCGGGGACGCGCACGTCACATGGCCGCGCGGACGCCTGACGTGGCGGACGCGAGCCTGCCGCGTGGCCGTGCGGGCGCGTCACAGGGCCGTGCGGCCACGCGGCGGTGCGAACACCTCACACGGTCGTGCGGGCGCGTCACATGGCGGTGCGGGCCGACCAGAGTTCGGGGAAGACCACCCGATCCATGCTTCGGCGCAGCCAGGAGAGCCCGGCCGAGCCGCCACTGCCCACCTTCGCACCCATGGTCCGCTGCACGGCCTTGAGGTGCTGGTACCGCCAGTCGCCGAACTCCTCGGCCACCGTGGTGAGCGCCTCGCCGAGCAGCCGGAGGTGGTTGTCCGGCCCGGGGTCGGCGTAGATCTCCACCCAGGCCGCCTCGACCAGGGGGTGCGACTCGTGTTCCACGCTGACGTCCCGGTCGAGCAGGTCGGCGGGCAGGTCGACGCCCCGGCGGGCGAGCAGCGCGATCACGTCGTCCCACAGGCTCGGCGCGTCCAGGGTGGCGCGCAGCTGCGCGTACACCTCGGTCTGCCGGCGGAAGGGACGGATCAACGCCGGGTCGCGGAGCCCGAGCAGGAACTCCAGGTGCCGGTACATCGCGGACTGGAAGCCGGAGCCCTCGCCGAGCAGGTCGCGGAACCGGTTGAAGTCGGCCGGGGTCATCCAGCGCAGCCCGTGCCAGGCCGCGTTGAGCCCTTCCAGGTGCAGCGCGGTACGCCGCAGCGGGGCCAGCGCGTCCCACACCCGGTCGGCGCGCAGCAGCCGCTGGGCCTCCCGCAGCTCGTGGCAGGTGAGCCCGAAGTACAGCTCCATGATCTGACTGACCATCAGGAAGGACATCTCACCCGGGTCGCCGCTGAGCGGCTGTTGCAGGGTGTGCAGCGTGCTGGCGTGCACGTACGTGTCGTACGGCACCCGCTCGGTGAACTCCAGCGTCGGACGACCACCGTTGCGTGCCGCGCGCGCCGTGCGCTGCCGTGGGGTCGCCGGGCGCACCGTCGCGGTCAGGGTGGGCACCCGCAGGTCCGTCTGCTCCACCTGTGTCTCCCTCCATGAGCCGGATGTCCTCGTGATCTGGACCGGGCCACCTCATGATCTCGCGGCCGGATCGTCGAACGGAATGCCGGACCGATGGTCCTCCCTACCAGTACCCGTCAGAATGACGGTCGAACTCCGGATTCACTTCACGAAGGGAAGGTCAGGCGTGGACGACATGGACTGGGCGTTGCTGCGCGAACTGCAGGCCGATGCGCGGCTGTCGTTCAGCGAGCTGTCCCGACGGGTGCACCTGTCGCCGCCGGCCGTCGCCGAGCGGGTACGCCGGCTGGAGGAGTCCCGGGTGATCACCGGCTACCACGCCCACGTGGACCTGGCCCGCGCCGGCCGGAGCGTACTCGCCCTGATCAGGATGTCCTGCTACGGCAGCCGGTGCATCCTGCACGACCCGGCGGTCCCCGACTGGCCGGAGATCCTGGAGATCCACCGGATCACCGGCGACGCGTGCAGCATGCTCAAGGTGGCCGCCGGCTCGATGGGCGCGTTCGAGGCGGTGATCGACCGGCTCGCCCCGTACGGCCAGCCGTCCAGCACCATGGTCCTCTCCACCCCGCTGGACTGGCAGCCGGTCACCCCGGCCGCCCCCGTCACCCCCGACCCGCCCGCCCCGCGACGCTGACCCGCCCGCCTACCGTCCCCGCGACGCCGACCCGCCCGCCGCCCGCGCCGGGACGCCGACCCGCCCGCCGGTCGCACCCGGGCCGCCGGCCGCTGCGGGGTTTGCCGCCCGGACAGCGGGAACCCAGGGCCCGTCGCCCAGCACAGCACGGGTGCCGGGAAGGGGAGGATCATGCGGGGTCACCGACCCGGCCACGCCGCTTCGGCGGCGCTGGTCATGCTCACGCTGCTCGGGATGCTCGTCCTCACCGCGGGGACGCCCGCCCGCGCCGGGGAGAACGTCTTCGTCGAGGTCAATCCGAGTACGGTCCAGGCCGGCAACCGGGTGAACCTGCGGGCCAGTTGCGACAACCGGAACGACCAGCAGGCGGAGGTCACCTCGGACGCCTTCGGCCGGGTGGTGCTGCGCCCGAACAACGGCGGCTCCGGCACCGGGCGGGACAACGACAATGGTGGCACCAGCCGGGCCGACAGCGGCTTCCTCACCGGCGCGGTGACCGTGCCGGGCAGCACCGCACCGGGTGACTATCCGGTCGACCTGCGCTGTGCCAACGGCAACCGGGCGACCACCACGTTGACCGTGCTGAACATGACCCAGCCGAGCAAGGGTCCGGCCACCGGGGGCGGGGGCACCGCGGGTGGCCGGGGTGCCGGTTCGCTGCTGCTGGTCGGTGGTCTCGTGGTGGCCGCCGTCGCGGCCGGGCTGGGCGTCCTCGGCAGCCGCCCCCGGCGGCCCGGGAGTCCCTGACCGGGGTACGCCATGACCGGCTCACCCCAGCACGACGGTCCGCGCCGGTCGTCGGCCCGCCCCGGCGTCGCCCGGCGGTCCGCGACCGGCCGGCCCGAACGCGGAACCCGGCTCCGGCGCGGCCCGGTCCCGCTGGGCCACGGGCTGGTGCTGCTCCGGCGCGGACTGTGGTACGTCCTGGCGTCGCTCGGCCGGGTGTCGTGGCTCGGCGTACGGCTGCTCTGGCGCGGCCTCGGCGGAGGCGCGAAGCTGCTCTGGCGCGGGCTCGGCGAGGACGCGCGACTGCTCTGGCGGGGGTTGGTCCTGTTCCGGGGGGTTGCGGCCGAGGCCAGCCGGCTCGGGGGGCACCTGGCCGCTCCCGCCGCGCCGGGCACACCACGACAACCGGGCACCGGGGCCGCCCGGGCCCCGGCGACCCCCCGGGGGCCGGCCCGGCGGCTGGCCCGCACCGGACCGGGCGCGCCGGTGCTGGTGGTCGCCACGCTGATGGTGCTGATCATGACGATGCTCGGGGTCGAGCAGGTCACCGGCATGAGCCTGCTGCCGGACCGGCTCACCGCCGGTCTGCGTCCCCCGCCGCGCGCGTTCCCGGTGCTGCCCGCCAGTCCGCCGGTGGAACTCGACATCCAGGCGGTCGACGTGCACGCCCCGGTCCACCGGGTGGGTCTGGCCGCGGACGGCACGATCGGGGTACCGGACGAGAAGCGCTCCCACGAAGCCGCCTGGTACGACCAGGGCCCGACCCCGGGTCAGTACGGCCCGGCGGTGATCGTCGGACACGTCGACAGCTCGACCGGGCCGGCGGTCTTCCACGATCTGAAGCGGCTACGGGCCGGCGACCGGATCGAGGTCGACCGGGCCGACCGGTCGGTGGCGATCTTCGAGGTGAACGCGGTGGAACGGTTCGACAAGGAGCGTCTGCCGGTGGACGAGGTGTTCGGCGACTTCAGCCGACCGAACCTGCGTCTGATCACCTGCGGTGGCCGGTGGGTGGGAGGCCCGACCGGGTACGCGGACAACGTCGTGGTCTTCGCCTCGCTGGTGAAGGCCCGGCGACCGTGAGCGCGGACGCCTGGACGTCGGACCGCCGCAGCGGACCGTGGTCAGACCGCCGGGTCGGGAGACCGGGTCCGGACCGTCGCGGTCAGGCCGCCGGCCGTCAAGCCGCCTGGGTCGGGAGGCCGGGGTCGGGAGACCCGGCCCAGGCCGCTGGGTCAGGACGCCGGGCGTCGGGCCGCCGGGGTCAGGCCGCCGCCTCGGCCTCCCGCAGGTCGAGCCAGTCCGCCCAGCGAGGGTCGGGGGCTCGGTGGCCGAGCACCCGCCACGCCGTGCCCTTCGGGGCGGCCGGCATCGAGTGCAGCCGCCAGCCCAGCTCGGCCGGGGTCTTGTCACCTTTGGTGTGGTTGCACCGGGCGCATGCGGCGACGACGTTCTCCCAGGCGTGCCGGCCACCCCGGCTGCGCGGGAAGACATGGTCGATGGTCTCGGCCGGGCCCCGGCAGTACGCGCACCGCCCGCCGTCCCGGGCGAAGATCGCCCGGCGGGAGAGCCCGACGTGGGTGCGATAGGGCACCCGGACGAACCGGGTCAACCGGACCACCGAGGGGACGGGCAGGGCGTCGAAGGCGCTGTGCAGAACGCCGTCACCGTCGGCCACACAGACCGCCTTGGCGGTGAGCACCAGGATCGCGGCCCGACGCACCGACACGACACACAACGGCTCGTAGGTGGCGTTGAGGACCAACGCGCCGGAGCCCATTGCGGGTCGTATGTCAGGCATCGTGCTCACCCTCCCGGTCCAGCCGCTTCGCGCCCTTCGCGGTCGACCGTGGGCGACGCAGGGTCGACCGCGGCCGGCATCCGGAAGGATCACCGACGTTCCGTGCGCCAATCGTCCCTGATCGGACCCCGGATTGCACGTACTAATCCGGGGTCCCTCGTGAAGCTTTTTCGCCTGTGCAAAGATGACCGGTTTCGGACTTGTTGATCAAGGGTGAACCGGAGCCCGGCGCGGACCGTGGACGGGTGGGTCGGGCGTCACCGCCAGCCGCCGGTGCGGTACGAAAGCAGACGTGACAGTCGCCGATCCGACGCCGCCCGCTCCGCCGGTCACCGGGAGCCTGACGCCCGCCCTGCCGGGCGGGGAACGCCTGATGCTCGCCCTGCCGGCCGAGGAGAGCCCGAAGACGGACCAGCTCAGCCCGGACTGCCTCTCCGACGCGCTCTGCAAGAACGTCTACGAGGTGACCGGCTCGACCTGGTTCGCCGAGGGAAGCTACTGGATTCTGCTCAAGCCGCTGCGGATCGTGCTGATCCTGCTGCTGGCGGTGGCCGCCCGGTTCCTGCTCAGCCGGATGATCAACCGGCTGGTCCGGACCACCACCGACGGGGCGGTGCCGACCCTGCTCAAACCGCTGCGGGAGCGGATCCCCACCGCCGCTACCCAGCCGGGCGAGTTCGTACCGGAACGCCGACGCCAGCGCGCCGAGGCGATCGGTTCGGTGCTGCGCAGCCTGGTCACCGCGTTCGTCTTCGGCATCGCCCTGCTGATGATCCTGCGCGAGTTCAGCTTCGATCTGGCTCCGCTGCTGGCCAGCGCCGGAATCGTCGGCGTGGCCCTGGGCTTCGGGGCGCAGAGCCTGGTCAAGGATCTGATCGCCGGGCTGTTCATGCTGCTGGAGGACCAGTACGGCGTGGGTGACACGGTGGATCTCGGCGAGGCGACCGGGGTGGTCGAGTCGGTCGGACTGCGGGTCACCACGGTCCGCGACGGCCGGGGCGTGCTCTGGTACATCCGCAACGGCGAGATCGTCCGGGTCGGCAACAAGAGCCAGGGGTGGGCGCTGGTCGTGGTCGACCTGCCGATCGGTTTCGCCAGTACCGAGGAGGCGACCGCGGTGCTGCGTACCGCGGCGGCGTCGGTGGCGCTCGACCCGGACCTGGCCCCGGAGATCGTGGAACCGCCGGAGGTGCTCGGCGTCGAGCAGGTGACCATCGACGGCGCGCTGATCCGTACCGTGGTGAAGACCAGTGCCGAGGGGCAGTTCGCGATCGGCCGGGAGCTGCGCCGCCGGTTGGCCGAGGCCCTGGAGAACTCGGGCATCACCGCGAAGATCGCGTTGGCCCGCTTCTATCCGGGCGTGCCGGGTGGCCCGGGCGGCCCGCTACCGGGCGGTCCGGCACCGGGCGGTCCGGCCGGAGGGCCGACCACCACCCCCGCCGCCGGGCCGGGCACCCCCGCCTGAGCTGCGACTTCAGCGGTTCCATTCGGCCGCTCGAGCTGCCCGACCAACAAGGGGTCGCGATCCGCGCGGCCCCTCGGGTATCGTCCGTTCGTTCAGTCGGAGATGCGACGATCTATCCGTTCACCCTAGCCAGCCTTCAGACGATCGGGCAGAATCCGGGAACGAGCTCCTCCGGAGCGTGATCACGTCCTCGCTGCTCCGTAGATCTGACGACGATTCCCGGCCGTGCCACCACGAGTGGCCGCCCGTCGGGAACGATGGAGGCCACGGTGTCCGACGAGCGACCCCTCCACGAAGGTCCGGCCACCTTCGGTGAAGTGTTCGCCCAGACCGAGTACCGGGCCGTTCTGACGGCCACCACCCTGTCCTGGATCGGCGACTACATCGCCAAGGCCGCGGTGACCGTCCTGGTCTACCGGGAGACCGAGTCGGTGGCGCTCTCGGCGGCGGCGTTCGCGGTGAGCTACCTGCCCTGGCTGATCGGGGGGCCGCTGCTCTCCACGGTGGCGGACCGCTGCCGGTACCGGTCGGTCATGGTCAACTCGGACCTGTTCCGGATGGTGCTGGTCGCCCTGGTCGCCGTGCCGAACCTCCCGGTCTGGGCGATCCTCGGTCTGCTCTTCGCCACCACCCTGGCCAACCCACCGAGCCAGGCCGCACGGTCGGCGCTGATGCCGGTGATCCTGACCGGTGACCGGCTGGTGGTCGGCCTCTCGCTGAACAGCAGCGTGGGGCAGGCCGCGCAGGTCACCGGTTACCTGGTCGGCGCGGCCATCGCCACCGCGAACCCCACGGTGGCCCTGCTGGTCAACGCGGCCAGCTTCGGCGCGTCCGCGTTGATCGTCCGGCTCGGTGTCGGCGACCATCCCCGGGTGCTGACCGGTGAGGTACGCGCCTCGCTGCTGCGGGAGACGGCAGCCGGATTCCGCATCGTCTTCGGTACCCCGGTGCTGAGGGCGATCGCGGTGCTGGTGTTCAGCTCGATGCTCTTCTCCATCGTCCCGGAGGGGCTGGCCGGCGCCTGGGCGGGTGAGCGCGCGGGCGGCGGGGTGGACGCGGCCACCACCCAGGCGATGATCATGGCTGCCGCCCCGGTGGGCTTCATCCTGGGCGGCCTGATCATCGGACGGGCGGTACGACCGGCGCGCCGGGTGACCCTGATCCGCCCGTTCGCCGTCCTGGCCCCGCTGGTGCTGGTGCCCGCCCTGTTCGACCCGCCACCGGCCGTGGTGGCGGTGCTCGTGGCGGTCTGCGGCTTCGCGGTGGCCGGCCTGCTGCCGGTCGCGAACGGGCTCTTCGTCCGGGCCCTGCCGGACGGCTACCGGGCCCGCGCCTTCGGCGTGATGGCGACCGGCATGCAGGTGATCCAGGGCTTCGCCGTGATCGTCACCGGGTTGCTCGCCGAACGCTTCTCCATCCCCACCGTGGTCGGCCTGTGGAGTGCGGCCGGGGTGCTGCTGATGCTCGTGGTGGCCGCCCGCTGGCCGAACCCCGGCACCTTCGAGGCCGCCATCGCCGCGGCGAAGACCGGCCCGGCTGGCCCGACGTCCAACCCGCCGGCCGGGGCGGCACGCACCGGACCGGAGCCCCGCGGCGACGGCCCGCTGGCCGGCCGGCGGGCTGCCGCCGGCGGTACCGCCACGCTGTGACCGAGCCCGCACCGCGCCAGCCACGGACGGCCCCGACAGCGGCGTGGGCACCTGGCAGGATGGAACGGTGACTTCCCCAGCCGACGCCGACCGGACGCAACCGACCTTCTTCGAGGCGGTCGGGGGTGAGCCCACCTTCCGGCGGCTGGTCGCCGAGTTCTACGCCGGGATCGCCGCCGATCCGCTGCTGCGCCCGATGTACCCCGAGGAGGATCTCGGCCCGGCGACGGAGCGGATGACCCTGTTCCTGATGCAGTACTGGGGCGGCCCGAACACCTACTCCGCCCAGCGGGGTCATCCGCGCCTGCGGATGCGGCACGCGCCGTTCCGGATCGGGCCGGCCGAGCGGGACGCCTGGCTGCGGAACATGCGTCGGGCGGTCGACACCCTGGACCTGCCGCCGGACCTCGACACGACGCTGTGGGACTACCTCGAGCGGGCCGCGTACTTCATGGTCAACGTGATGGAGGATCCGGCCGTCCACTGACCGCCCCGGCCCACCCGTGGCCCCCGGCGACGCTCCGGCCCTGACGGCCACGGACGCCGGCCCGGACAGGGATGCCGGCCCGGACACCGCCCGGCTGCCAGCCCGGAACCGCTGGCCCACCCGCCCCCGCTGATCCAACCCGGACAGAGTCGGGCCGTCGGGAGGGCCGTCCGGGACAGGTGGTGACCGGCCCGGTGAACGGCGGCGGCCGGTCGGACCGCTCCGACCGGCATCACCGACGACCGTCGTCCCGTCGCGGAACCCGTGCCGCCCGCAGGGCGCACGCCAGCTCGGAGCAGGGTCACGCATGCCCTGAGCAGGGCGCTCGGAGCAGGGTCACGCATGCCCTGGGCAGAGTGCCCCCCGGCGCAGGGCACGGATGCTCAGAGCAGGGCACCCTCGTCGTGCAACCAGTCCACGAAGTTCGTCGCGACCGCCGCACCGCAGTCGAGCATCTCGACCAGCAGGGCGTCGTGGGTTCCCGCCCCCAGCGGCACCTGCAGCTCGGCATAGATCGGCAGTTGCCCGCGCTCGGTCGGGTCACCGATGTACGCCTTGCAGAACCGGCGGGTGTGGTTCCACTCGTTGACCACCCGGTAGGCCCGGTCGGCCCAGTCCGGTGGCACGGTCGCGTGTGGACGGGCCCGCATCACCAGGATCTCGTCCTCCGGGCCCTCGAGGGTGACCAGCACCGCGTGCCGCTCCCACATGGCCAGCAGGTTGCCGTCGCCGTCCGCGAGGTAGCGGACGTCGAGCAGGTCGAGCGCCTCGCAGACCCGGGCGAGGGTGACCGGGGCGACGACGACGGACATTTCCGGGCGCACCGGCCGCTCGGCGGCGGAGAGACAGTCGTCTCCCGGCTCACGTGGTGCCGGTGGTCCGACCCGGACGGTGCCTTCCACTGTGATCCCACTTCGACTTTCCGGTTCGCCACCACCGGCGTGACCGGGGCGCCATGACCACCACGGCATCGCTCGCGCACCTCACTCCCCAGCGGATCCACACGCCTACGGTGCGTTGGACCCGAGGATGGACGGTACCCGGACAGCCGGCGTGAAGCATCCCCCCAACGCCAGCCCCGGGACAGAAGAAGGACTACGGGTCATCCGTTCGGATGATCACTCGATGGCTTTACGACGAGATCTGCTACCTTTTGCGACCATACGGCTCCGTACGGTGCGACCAGTCCCACCCACCGGTTCGTCAGCCGCACCTGGACCGCCTCGGGGCCACCCCCGGCCACTCCGAGGAAACCCATCCGGACGATCCCCTGGACCAGTCGCTGGGTCACCTCGACCCGCTCCCCGCTCTCCGCGGTGACGACCACGGCGACGTGGTCGAGCAGCGCGTCGCGTACCGCCCGCTGACCCACCGCCCGTCCCGCCACCCCGTGCGCGGCGGCGGCCCGCAGCGTACCGGCGGCGGCGTCGGCGACCCGGCGCAGTTCGGCACCGGGGATCGTCTCGACCATCCACCCCGGCACGGCCGGCAGCGGCCAGCGCCACTGCGCGTCCCGCCGCGCCGGCAGGGCCGTCCCGGCCCGGTCCAACTCGGCGAGCAGGTCGGCGGCGGCCACCGTCGCGTCCCCGGGGCCGGGACCGGCCACCGTCCGGGACACCAGCACCGACCAGGGCAACCGGCCCCACAGGGTGGTCCGGCCGGAGGTGCCCGACGAGCGGAGCCGGACCAGCGCCGCCGGGTCGAACCGGACCAGCCGGGCCAGGAACGCACCGCTGTCGGTCACTCCGGTCAGCCCGTGCCCGGCCGCCCCGACGACGCCGTCCACGCCGGACCCGACCGGGCCGGGCCGGCCGTGCAGCTCGGCGCCGGTCACCCGGCCTCCCCGGCCGCCGGGGCGGGCAGGGCGTACGTCGACAGGAAGGTGCGTTCCTCCGGGGTGATCCGGCGCAGCCGCTTCTCCGCCAGGTCGTACGGGACCAGCACCGAACGGGCCCGACTGGCCAGCACCTCGCCGTCGTACAGCTCGTAGCCGATGGTGAAGGAGGCGGTACGGATCTCCTCCACCCACAACTCGATCCGGACGGTCGGGGCGGCGTCGGCGGTGGCCCGGCCCAGCGCGTAGTCCACCGGACGCAGGTAGTCGATCTCGTGCCGGGCGATCACCACGCCCTCGGCGAACGAGCCGACCCCCCACGCCCGGCCACCGGCGAACATCAACGCCACCCGCGCCTCCTCGTAGAGGGTGAGGAAACGCGAGTTGTTGACGTGCCCGTACGCGTCCAGGTCGGACCAGCGCAGCGTGCAGTGGTAGACGAACCGGTCGCTCATGCCGCCCCGATCAGTCGCGGGTGAGCTTGCGGTAGGTGATCCGGTGCGGCCGGGCCGCCTCCGCGCCGAGCCGATCGATCTTGTTCTTCTCGTACGCCTCGAAGTTGCCCTCGAACCAGAACCACTTCGCCGGGTTCTCCTCGTCGCCCTCCCAGGCCAGCATGTGCGTGGCGACCCGGTCCAGGAACATCCGGTCGTGCGAGATGACCACGGCGCAGCCGGGGAACTCCAGCAGCGCGTTCTCCAGGCTGGACAGCGTCTCCACGTCCAGGTCGTTGGTCGGCTCGTCGAGCAGGATCACGTTGCCGCCCATCTTCAGGGTCAGCGCCAGGTTGAGCCGGTTGCGCTCGCCGCCGGAGAGCACCTTGGTCGGCTTCTGCTGGTCCGGTCCCTTGAAGCCGAAGGCGGCGATGTACGCCCGGGACGGCATCTCGACCTTGCCGACCATGAGGTGGTCGAGCCCGTCGGAGACCACCTCCCAGACGGTCTTGTCGCCGGACAGGCCCTGCCGGTTCTGGTCGACGTACGACAGGCTGACGGTGTCGCCGACCCGGACCGTGCCGTCGGTCGGCTGCTCCAGCCCGACGATGGTCTTGAACAGGGTGGTCTTGCCGACGCCGTTCGGGCCGATGATGCCGACGATGCCGTTGCGCGGCAGCGAGAAGGAGAGGTTGTCGATCAGGATCCGGTCATCGAAGCCCTTGGTGAGGTTGGTCGCCTCGATGACCGTGTTGCCCAGCCGGGGGCCCGGCGGGATCTGGATCTCCTCGAAGTCCAGCTTCCGGGTCTTCTCCGCCTCGGCGGCCATCTCGTCGTACCGGTCCAGTCGGGCCTTGGACTTGGTCTGCCGGGCCTTGGCGTTGGAGCGCACCCACTCCAGTTCGTCGGAGAGGCGCTTCTTCATCTTGGCGTCCCGGCGGCCCTCCACGGAGAGCCGGGCGGCCTTCTTCTCCAGGTACGTGGAGTAGTTGCCCTCGTACCCGATGGCCCGGCCCCGGTCCAGCTCCAGGATCCAGCCGGCCACGTTGTCCAGGAAGTACCGGTCGTGGGTGATGGCCAGGACGGTGCCGGCGTACTTGGCGAGGTGCTGCTCCAGCCACTGCACGCTCTCCGCGTCCAGGTGGTTGGTGGGCTCGTCGAGCAGCAGCAGGTCGGGGGCCTCCAGCAGCAGCTTGCACAGCGCCACCCGACGGCGCTCACCACCGGAGAGCTGGGTGACGTCGGCGTCCGGCGGCGGGCAGCGCAGCGCGTCCATGGCCAGTTCGAGCTTGGAGTCGATGTCCCAGGCGTCGGCGTGGTCCAGTTCCTCCTGGAGCTTGCCCATCTCCTCCATCAGCTCGTCGGAGTAGTCGGTCGCCATCTGCTCGGCGATCTTGTTGAACCGCTCCAGCTTCGCCTTGGTCTCGGCGACCGCCTCCTCGACGTTGCCGAGCACGGTCTTGGCGTCGTTGAGCGGGGGCTCCTGGGCGAGCATGCCGACGGTGTAGCCGGGCATCAGCCGGGCGTCGCCGTTGCTCGGCCGGTCCAGCCCAGCCATGATCTTGAGTAGGCTGGACTTACCCGCGCCGTTCGGGCCGACCACACCGATCTTGGCACCGGGCAGGAAGTTCAGCGTCACGTTGTCGAGCACGACCTTGTCGCCGTGCGCCTTGCGCGCCTTCTCCAGGACGTAGATGAACTGGGCCACGGTGCGGGCTACCTCCGTACGTTGCGATTGGGAGCCGGCGAGCGAAGGGGCGGACCGGTCCACCCGCGTGCCGCCGGCCGCCGGCCGGGCGCACGCACGCCATCCTCAATCCTGACAGGTACGGCCGGCTGCGCCCACATCACCCCGCCCGGCCGGGCCGCCGACGTCATCCAGATCACGCTGAGGTTCGCCAACCGGTGATCAGGGAAGTAACAGCCGCACGGGGCCGCATACACCGCAGCTACCCTCAGTACGCTCGTGCGGAGGACCCGTCGTTTACCGGAGGTGGCCGATCGTGACCGTCCGTAGCTCCTTTGTCGTTGTGGCGAACCGTCTACCGGTCGACGAGGTGAGCACCCCGGAGGGACGACAGTGGCGGCGCAGCCCCGGCGGGCTGGTCACCGCGCTGCACCCCGTCCTCGCCGAACATCAGGGCACCTGGGTCGGTTGGGCCGGTGGCACCGGCGCCGCCCCCGAACCGTTCGACCTGGAGGGCATCCGGCTGCACCCGGTGCCGCTGAGCGCCGACGAACTGGAACGCTACTACGAGGGCCAGTCCAACGCGACGATCTGGCCGCTGTACCACGACGCGGTGGAGACACCGGCGTACAAGCGCCGCTGGCGGGACGCGTACCGGCTGGTGAACGCCCGGTTCGCGGAGGCCGCGGCGGACGTGGCGGCCGAGGGCGCGACGGTCTGGGTGCAGGACTACCAGCTCCAACTGGTCCCGGCGATGCTCCGCGAGCTGCGCCCGGACCTGCGGATCGGCTTCTTCCTGCACATCCCGTTCCCGCCGATCGAGCTGTTCATGCAGATGCCGCTGCGCGCCGAGGTGCTGCGCGGTCTGCTCGGCGCGGACCTGGTCGGTTTCCAGCAGCGGCTGGCCGCGCAGAACTTCGTCCGGCTGGCCCGGCACCTGCTCGGGCTGCGCTACGAGGGGCAGATGATCCAGGTCGACGGCCGGCAGGTGAAGGCCGGCGCGTTCCCGATCTCGATCGACGTGAAGGAGATGGAGCGGCTCGCCGCCGACCCGGCGATCCAGGCCCGCGCTAAGCAGATCCGCGAGGAGCTGGGCAACCCGAAGACGATCATCCTGGGCGTGGACCGGCTCGACTACACCAAGGGCATCGAGCTACGCCTCAAGGCCTTCCGGGAGCTGCTCTCTGACGGAAAGTTGACAGTTCCGGACGCGGTGATGGTCCAGGTCGCCACCCCGAGCCGGGAACGCGTCGAGCACTACCAGGCGCTACGGGTGAAGGTCGAACGGGAGGTCGGCCGGATCAACGGCGAGTACGGCAGGGTCGGCGTGCCGGCGGTCCACTACCTCCATCAGTCGTACTCTCGCAGTGAGCTCGCCGCCATGTATGTTGCGGCGGACGTGATGATGGTGACACCTCTGCGAGACGGAATGAATTTGGTGGCCAAGGAGTACGTGGCATCGCGCGCCGACCAGGGCGGCGCGCTCGTGCTCAGCGAGTTCGCCGGCGCGGCGACCGAGCTGCGCCAGGCTTTTCTGTGTAACCCGCACGACCCGGAGGCGGTCAAGGACGCGCTGCTGAAGGCGGTGCACGTGGAGCGGACCGAGGCCCGCCGCCGCATGCGCGTCATGCAGCGGCACCTGCGTACCCACGACGTGGGCCACTGGGCGAAGTCGTTCCTGAGCGAGTTGGGCACCCCGGATACGGAGGCCGCGTGAACACCGCCGTCTCCGAGAACGCACCGGCCGAGGTGATGGACCCCGAACTGCGGGCGGCCATCGGCCGGATCGCCCGGGTCCCCCAACTCCTGGTCGCCTGCGACTACGATGGCACGCTCGCCCCGATCGTCGAGGACCCCAGCAAGGCGGTGCCGCTGCACGAGTCGGTGGCCGCCGTCCGGGCGCTCGCCGCACTGCCGCAGACCAGCGTCGCGGTGGTCTCCGGGCGGGCGCTACGGGACCTGGCCGCGCTGTCCCGGCTGCCCAGCGAGGTGCACCTGGTCGGCAGCCACGGCTCCGAGTTCGACATCGGCTTCGTCGAGCGGCTCAGCCCCGAGCTGATCTCGGTACGCACCCGGCTGCGCAACGAGCTGCGCGAGATCGCCGCCGCCCACCCGGGCGTCCGGCTGGAACGCAAGCCGGCCAGCGTCGCCGTACACACCCGCGGGGTGCCGCCGCAGATCGCCGCGCAGGCCGTCGAGGCGGTCCGCAACGGGCCGGCCACCTGGGACGGGGTAACCGTCACCCAGGGCAAGGAGGTCATCGAGCTGTCGGTGGTCGCCACCCACAAGGGCACCGCCGTGGACCAGCTCCGCACCCAGCTCGCCGCCAGCGCGGTGCTCTTCATCGGCGACGACGTCACCGACGAGAACGCCTTCGGCAACCTGCACGGCCCGGACGTCGGCATCAAGATCGGCCCGGGTGAGACGAAGGCGCACTACCGGGTGGCCGAGCCGATCGAGGCGGCCCGCGCGCTCGGTCTGCTGCTGGAGACCCGGCGGCACTGGCTGTTCGGTGAGCGGGCGGTGCCGATCGAACGGCACTCGATGCTCGCCAACGGCCGGACGGTCGCCCTGCTCACCCCCGAGGCCAAGGTCACCTGGCTCTGCCACCCCAAGCCGGACTCGTCGGCGATCTTCGCCGACCTGGTCGGCGGCAGCCCGGCCGGGCACTTCAGTGTCGCCCCGGAGCGGGAGGGCATCCCGCTGGGGCAGCGGTACCGCAGCGGCACGATGACGGTGGAGACCCGGTGGTCCGGGCTGACCGTCACCGACTGGCTGGACCGCCCGTCCCGCGACGACGTCCCCAGCGGCTCCACGGTGATCTCCGGTGACTCGACCCTGATCCGGGTGCTGACCGGCACCGGCCGGGTCCGGCTGGAGTTCGCCCCCCGGCCGGAGTTCGGCCAGGTCGCCGTGCAGCTCCAGCCGCTCGGTGACGGGCTGCTGGTGCTCGGCTCCAACGAGCCGGTGGCGCTCTACTCCCCCGGCGTGCAGTGGCAGGTCACCAACGACGGCGGGTACGAGACCGCCAAGGCGGTCGTCGACCTTTCCGCCGCCGGTGGGCAGATCACCTGCGAACTGCGCTTCGGCACGCACAGTTTGGAGCACCACCGGGTGCCGGTGCACGAGCGGCAGGCCATCGCCGAGCAGCCGTGGAAGGACTGGGTGGCCTCGCTGCGGCTGCCGCAGACCGCCCGCGACCTGGTCGCCCGGAGCGCGCTCACGCTACGCGGGCTCTGCCACGAGGCGACCGGCTCGATCCTGGCTGCCGCCACCACCTCGCTCCCCGAGGAGCTGGGCGGGGTCCGCAACTGGGACTACCGGTACTGCTGGCTCCGGGACGCGGCGATGACCGCGCGGGTCCTGGTCGACCTCGGCTCCATCGAGGAGGCCGAGGGGCTGCTGCGCTGGGTGGACGGCTGCGTCGAGCGCACCGGCGGGCACCCGGAGCGGCTGCACCCGCTCTACACCGTCGACGGGTACGAACTGGGCGCCGAAGCGGTCATCGACACCCTGCCCGGCTACGCCGGCTCCCGGCCGGTCCGGGTCGGCAACCTCGCCAACCACCAGCTCCAGCTGGACGTGTTCGGCCCGATCGCCGACCTGATCGCCGCGGTCGCCGACGCCCGCGGTTCGGTCCGCGAGACCGAGTGGCGGGTGCTGGAGAACATGGTCGAGGCGGTCCGCCGCCGCTGGCACGAGCCCGACCACGGCATCTGGGAGGCCCGCCTGCCACCCCGGCACCACATCTTCTCGAAGGTGATGTGCTGGATGACCGTGGACCGGGCGCTGCACGTGATCCGGCAGCACGGCGACGGTGACCGGCCGGAGTGGGTCGAGCTGCGCGACCGGATCGGCGCGAACGTCCTGGAACACGGCTGGCACGACGGTGTCGAGGCGTACAGCGTCGCCTACGGCGACGAGGACATGGACGCCTCGTCGCTGTGGATCGGCCTGTCCGGGCTGCTGGCCGGGGACGACCCGCGTTTCCTCTCCACCGTGCTGAAGATCGAGGCGGACCTGCGCAGCGGACCGGTCGTGTACCGGTACCACTGGGACGACGGTCTGCCCGGCCGGGAGGGCGGCTTCCACATCTGCACGGCCTGGCTGATCGAGGCGTACCTGCGCACCGGCCGGCGGACCGACGCGGAGGAGCTGTTCGCCCAGATGATCGACACGGCCGGCCCGACCGGGCTGCTCCCCGAGCAGTACGACCCGCTGGCCGAGCGCGGACTGGGCAACCACCCGCAGGCGTACAGCCACCTCGGGCTGATTCGCTGCGCCCTGCTGCTGGACAACATGCTCAAGGTCTGAGTACGTACCACGGTCGGTGGCGGGGACCTCCAGGTCCCCCGCCACCGCCGTCTCTCTGCCCTGTCCCCGCCGTTTCGCCGGCCGTCCCCCGCCGTTTCGCCGCAGCCGCTCCCAGCCCGACCGGCCGCCGGGTGGTCAGCCGGACGGCGGATCGAGGGCGGTGACCGCGTCCCCGACCACCACGATGGCGGGCGGGCGCATCCCGGCGGCCGTCACGTCCGCCGCCACCGCGTGCAGCGTCGACCGAAGGCTCCGCTGGCCGCTGGTCGTCCCCTCCTGCACCACCGCCGCCGGGGTCGCCGGATCCCGGCCGTACGCGATCAGCGTCGCGGTGATCGCCGACAGGTTCTTCAGGCCCATCAGGATCACCAGGGTGCCCCGCAGCGCCGCCAACGCCGGCCAGCTCACCAGGGAGTCCGGGTGGTCCGGGGCGAGATGCCCGGAGACCACGGTGAACTCGTGCGCGACCCCCCGGTGGGTGACCGGGACCCCGGCCACCGCAGGAGCGGCGATGGAGCTGGTCACCCCGGGCACCACGGTCACCGGCACCCCGGCCGCCGCACAGGCGAGCAGCTCCTCGCCGCCCCGGCCGAACACGTACGGGTCACCGCCCTTGAGCCGGACCACGAACGCGCCGGCCAGCGCCCGGTCGACCAGGATCCGGTTGATCTCCTCCTGCGTGCGCGACGGCCCGTACGGGATCTTCGAGGCGTCCACCAGCTCGACGTCGGAGCGCAGTTCGTCGAGGAGCAGCCCGGGGACCAGCCGGTCGGCGACCACCACGTCCGCCTCGGTGAGCAGCCGCCAGCCCTTGACGGTGATCAGCTCCGGGTCGCCCGGCCCGGCCCCGACCAGCGCCACCCGGCCAGGCCGGGCGTCCACCGGGGCACCCGGCGGCGGGGACAGCGGCTGCGGGCTGCCCTGCCGCGCGTCCAGCAGGGTACGGATGGCATCACGGGTGGCCTTGGCCCGGTGCGGGTCGCCGCCGCCGAGCACGGCGACGGTGACCGGCCCGTGCCGGGTCACGGCGGGGGTCCACGCGGTGGCGGCGGTCCGGTCATCGGCGCGTACGCAGAAGATCCGGCGCTCGGTCGCGGCGGCGCTGACCGCCGCGGCGGCGGCCCGGTCGTCCACCGCCACCTGGACCAGCCAGGCCCCGTCCAGGTCGGCGGGGACGAACCGGCGCGGCTCCCAGTGCAGTCGACCGGCGTCCACGTGCGCCCGCAGGGCGGGGGTGAGTTCCGGGGCGACCAGCAGCACGTCCGCGCCGGCATCCAGCAGCGCCGGCACCCGGCGGGTGGCGACCGCGCCGCCACCCACCACGACCACCCGCCGAACGGCCAACCGGAGGCCGAGCGGGTACGGGCTCGGGTTTCCTGGTGCGGTCACTTCTCGGCCACCCCCGCCGCGTCGAAGGTGGACACCTCGTGCAGGACGCGCGCCGCACCCGTGACCACCGGCAGGGCGAGCAGCGCGCCGGTACCCTCGCCCAGCCGCAGCCCCAGGTCGATCAGCGGGTCGAGCCCGAGGTGGCGCAACGCCACGGTGGCGCCTGGCTCGGCGGAGCGGTGCCCGGCGACCATCGCGCCCACCGCGTCCGGGGCGAACGCGGCGGAGACCAACGCGGCGGAGACCGCGATCACGCCGTCCAGCAGCACCGGGATCCGGTGGGCGGCGGCGGCCAGGATCAGCCCGGCCAGCGCGGCGTGCTCCAGACCACCGACGGCGGCGAGCACCCCCAGCGGGTCCGCCGGGTCGGGCCGGTGCCGGTCCAGCGCCCGTCGCACCACCGCCACCTTCCGCCGGTACGTCTCGTCGTCCACGCCGGTGCCCCGCCCGGTCACCGCGTCCGGGTCGGCCCCGGTGAACGCGGCGACCAGGGCGGCCGACGGGGTGGTGTTGCCGATGCCCATATCCCCGGTGAGCAGGATGCCCGCGCCGGCGGCGATCAGCTCCTCGGCGACCCGGATGCCGGTCTCCACAGCGGCGCGGGCCTCGTCCCGGGTGAGCGCGGCGGTGACGGTCAGGTCCCGGGTGCCCGGACGGACCCGGGCCTCGACCAGCCGGGGTGCGCCGGGAGCGGGTCCCGATGTGTGTGCGGTGTCCGGATCGCCGGTACGGGGACCGGGTCCCGATGTGTCCGGCGTGTCCGGGTCGCCGGTGCGGGGACCGGGGACCGGGACCGGGGCCAGTGTGTCCGGGTCGCCGGTCGGTGGGACGGGACCGGGCAGTGGGGTGGCGACGCCCACGTCGACCACGGTGACCGACGCGCCGGCCTGCCGGGCGAAGGCGTTCACCACCGCCCCGCCGGCCAGGAAGTTGCCGATCATCTGCGCGGTGACCTCCTGCGGCCACGGGGTCACGCCCTGGGCGTGCACACCGTGGTCACCGGCGAAGATCGCCACGGCGGCCGGCTCGGGCAGCGGCGGCGGGCAGGTCCCGGCCAGGCCGGCGAGGCGTACCGAAAGGTCCTCCAGGGCACCGAGGGAACCGGCGGGCTTGGTCAACCGCGCCTGGAGTTCCCGGGCGGCGCTCATCGCCGATCCGTCGAGCGGCCGAATCGCCGCGATCGTGTTCTCCAGCATCACGCCTCCAGGATCTCCGCCAGTGTCGCCACGAACGCGTCGGTGGTGCGCGGGTCGCGGACCGCCACCCGCAGCCAGTCCGGGCCGAGCCCGGGAAAGGTGTCGCCCCGGCGTACCGCCCAGCCGCGCTCACGCAGGACGAGCCGGATCCGGTCCGCGCCGGGGATCTGCAGCAGCACGAACGCGCTGGCCGGGCGGCCTGCCACCCGTACCCCGGGCAGGGCCGACAGGCGGCGGAGCAGGTGGTCGCGGTCGGCGGCCAGGTCGGCGGCGATGGCGCGCTCGGCGGCGACAGCCTGCGGCGTCGCACACGCGGTCGCGGCGGCCAGGGCCGGGGTGGAGACCGCCCAGAGCGGCTGGACCCGGGCGAGGCGGTCCAGCAGCCCGGCCGCGCCGAGCAGGTAGCCGATCCGCAGCCCGGCCAGCCCCCAGGTCTTGGTCAGGCTGCGCACCACGAGCAGGCCGGGCAGGTCGCGCCGGTCGGCCAGCGACTCCGGCTCACCCGGTACGCCGGGCGCGGTGGTGGTGTCGGCGAACGCCTCGTCCACCACCAGGATCCGGCCGGGACGGGCCAGCCCGGCGATGCTGGCGGCGGGGTGCAGTACCGAGGTCGGATTGGTGGGGTTGCCGACCATGACCAGGTCGGCGTCGGCGGGTATCCGGGCCGGGTCGAGCCGGAACCCGTCGGCCGGGTCGAGGAGCACCCGCTCCACCCGGTGTCCGGCGGCGGCGAGGGCGGCCTCCGGCTCGGTGAACTGCGGGTGCACCACCACCGGGCGGCGTACCCCGCGCAGTGCCTGCGCGATCAGCACGAAGCCCTCGGCGGCCCCGGCGGTGAGCAGCACCTCCCCCGGTGGCCGACGGTGCCGGGCGGCGACCGCCGCGCGGGCCGGGGCCGGGTCCGGGTAGGCGGCGAGGTCGGTCAGCGAGGCGGCCAACGGCCCGGCCAGCCAGGGCGGCGGGGCGGCCCGGCGGACGTTGACCGCGAGGTCGACCAGCCCGGGAGCCACCTCGACGTCACCGTGGTGGCCCAGGTCCGGCCCGGCCCCGACGCTCTCAGTGTCACCGCGGCGGCCGGTCTCCGACCCACTCCCAGCACCCTCGGCGTCACCGTGGGGGCGGAGGTCCGGTCCGGGTTCGGCATCCAGGAACGCTCCGCTCGGCTGACCACGCATGTCCGCGATCCTGCCGGGAAGGTGGCGTACGGGACAGCGCATCGGGGCGTGGGGCGCGTCACGGCGCGGATTCCATCGTAAGACTGATGAATATGAACCACCCTTAAACGGGATATGTCATAGCTTGACGGCGTGAGCTTCCGACCCCTTGCCTCCGCCCACCGCTGTGTCCCTCTCCTACGCGCCGGTCTGATCGCCGGCATCATCGTGGCCGCCGTCGCGTACCCGATCGTCGCCGCCGCCGGCATCGGCGCCCAGAGCGGCGCCGAGTTCTCCAAGCACAAGGCCGACCTGCTGCGCACCTCGATGCCCGCCGAGACCTCGTACGTCTACGCCGCCGACGGCACCCTGCTGACGATGTTCTACGAGGAGTACCGGCAGTACACGAAGCTGTCCCAGATCGCGCCGAGCATGCAGCAGGCGATGGTGGCGGCCGAGGACAACCGCTTCTACCAGCACCGGGGGGTGGACCCGAAGGGCGTGGCGCGGGCGTTCGTCGCCAACTCCACCTCCGGCGGGGTCTCCCAGGGCGCGTCGACGATCACCATGCAGTACGTCCGGATGGCCCTGCGGGACAGCGCCACCACCCCGCAGGAGGTACAGGACGCGACCGCCCAGACCAGCCTCCGCAAGATCCGGGAGATGCGGCTGGCGCTGGACGTGGAGAAGGAGATGTCGAAGGAGGACATCCTCGAGCGGTACCTCAACTCGGCGTACTTCGGGCACCGGGCGTACGGCATCTACGCCGCCGCGCAGATCTTCTTCTCCAAGAAGCCCAAGGAACTGACCCCGGTCGAGTCGGCCACCCTCGCCGGCCTGGTCAAGTCCCCCTCCGAGTACGACCCGGTCACCTCCGACCAGAAGGACGCCGTCGGGCGGCGCAACTACGTGCTGGAGCGGATGGGCCAGCTCGGCTACCTGTCGCCCGACGAGGCCACCCGCCTGCGCACCGAGCCGCTCCGGATCGACCAGAGCGACCCGCGCAACGACTGCGCCTCGATCCCCGACAAGTACAACACCCTCGGCTTCGCCTGCGACTACCTGAAGAACTGGTGGAGTTCCCAGCCCGCGTTCGGGGAGAACCGGCTGGAACGGATCGACAAGCTGCGCCGGGGCGGCTACCGGATCGTGCTCAGCATCGACCCGAAGATCCAGGAGGCGGCGGAAAAGAACGTGGGGGCCAAGGACGGCACCGGCAGCCCGTTCGCCAACGGGGTGGTCGTCTCCGAGCCGGGCACCGGACGGGTGAAGGCGATGGCGGTCAACCGGAAGTACTCCCTGGACACCGACGACAACCCGTCGACCTCCAACCCCGAGGCCGACCCGAAGATGAAGGCCAACTACCCGAACACGGTCGCGCCGCTGCTCGGCGGCGGCAGCCTGGCCGGCTACCAGGCCGGGTCGACGTTCAAGATGTTCCCCATGCTGGCCGCGCTGGACGCCGGCATGCCGCTGTCCACCTCGTTCAACGCCCCGCACAAGTACCGGTCCGAGGTCTACGACGGCTGGTCGCCGTCGAACGCCAGCGGGGCGATGAGCGGTACGCAGACCATGTGGTCCGGGTTCGGCAAGTCGGTCAACACGTACTTCGTGTGGCTGGAGGAGAAGGTCGGCGCAGACCGGGCGGTCCGGCTGGCCGAGCAGCTCGGGCTGCGCTGGCGCACCGACGTGGACCGGGCGCAGGCGTCACCGGAGAAGGCGAAGAAGTGGGGCGCGTTCACCCTCGGCGTCTCCGACGCGACGCCGCTGGAGCTGGCGAACGCGTACGCGGCGATCGCCGCCGACGGCCGGTACTGCGAGGCGATCCCGGTGTTGTCGATCACCACGCGGGACGGTACCCCGGCCACCTACCGGACCCCGTCCGGCCTGGAACGGGAGGTCGCCAAGCCGCGCTGCCGGCAGGTGGTCAGCGCCGACGCGGCCCGGGCGGCCACCGACGCGGCCCGCTGCCCGACCGGCGACACCCCGGCACGCGGCAGTTGCGGCGGCTGGTCGACCGCCGACAGCGTCCGCGGCACGGTCGGCCGCCCGGTGGCCGGCAAGACGGGTACCACCGACAGCACCCGGGCGGCCTGGTTCGTCGGGTACACCCCGGAGCTGGCGGCGGCGAGCTTCATCGCCGACCCGGACAATCCGTTCAACGCGGTCGGTGACGGTCAGTCCCAGACCCCGATCGCCGCAGTCGCGAACACCCTCAAGGACGCCCTCAAGGACGCCCCGAAACGCGACTTCACCCCACCCTCCGACCACCTGGTCGGCTAACCCCACCCGGTGCCGCCCGGCCCCACCCGGCCCGCCCCGCCCCGCCCCGCCCCGCCCGAGTTGACCATGAAGTTATTGCCACCTGTACGGCGTGTCGCAGGCAACAACTTCATGATCAACGCATCGGGTGGGTGGGGAGGGGGCAGGGGGTGGGGGGCAGGGGTCAGTGGAGGTCGGCGGCTACGAAAGACCAGAGTTCCAGGTCGGTACGGTTGCCCCGGACGTAACCGGCGTTGCGGAGCAGACCCTCGTAGCTGAAACCGGCCTTCTCGGCCACCCGTCGGGACGCCACGTTGCCCGGGGCCACCCGCAGCTCGACCCGCTGGAACCCGTGCTCCATGATCAGCACGATCGCCAGGGCGAGAACCGACTCGGCGGCCAGCCCGAACCCGCGCGCCTCCGGTGCCAGCGCGTACGAGACCTCGGTGAGCCGGGCACCCCAGTCGGTCCGTTTCGTCCAGAGGCAGCCGACCACCCGGGCGTCCTCCCGGCGCACCACCGCGAAGTGGTCGCCGTCTCCGCTGTCGCGTCGCTGCCGGGCCAGGTCGGTGCACCAGGCCAGCCCGTCGATCTGCCCCGAGTCGTCAGCCAGCGGAAGCCAACGCTGGGTCAACCGGTCACCGAAGATCACCGAGACCGCCTCGGCGTCCGGCGGGGCGTGCCGGCGTACCTCGGTGCGCGGGGTGGAGACGGTCAGCTCCGGGAAGCGGCGTACCGCCACCTGACCGATCACGCCGGAACCTCCGGTCCGAGGTCGGAGCGGGCCGCCCCGCCGGTCCCCGGACCGGCCGGTGCCGGAACAGCGATGGCCGCCGGACCTGCCACAGCCGGAGCAGAACCGGCCGCCTCGGCCGGGCCCGCCGACACCTCCGGCCCGACCGGACCCGGATCAGCCGACACAGCCTGACCCGGACCGTTCGGAGTGGCCGGGACCGGAGTAGCCGGAGCCGGGGGTGGCGATGCCGGCGCAGCCGTACCGGCCGCTGCCGGGCCGGCGGAGGCGGAGGCGGGAGCGACGAACCCAGGAGCGGCAGCGGACCGAGGAGCGGAAGCGGAGGCAGAGGCGGCGGGAGCAGCGGGAGCGGAGGCAGGGGCGGCGGGAGCGGCGGGGAGGGCGGCGGCGCGGACCAGGCGGGCGGCGATCTCCGGTACGCCGGCCCAGTGCAGGGTGAGCTGGGAGGCGTACCCGCCCCGCCAGACGAAGCCCTCGGGCGCGCCGCCCGGCCAGCGCCACGCCGGCTGTTCGCCGGCCCGGGGCGTGAGGACCGCGCTGTGGTGTTTGTAGCCGATCCGGACCGCGCCCCGGGGTGCCACCGGACTGTCCGTGCAGGCGGTCGCCTCCCGGTAGCCGATCACCACCCCGTCCCGGCGTACCCCGGTCGCGTCGAGCACCCCGCACATCGGCAGGCCGTCCAGCTCCCGGGCCAGCCAGAGCAGGCCACTCCCCTCGGCCACCACCGGACGGCCCGCGCGGACCAGCTCCGCGACCGCGTCGCGGAGCCGCCGGTTGGCGGAGAGCTGCTCCGCGTACGCCTCGGGCAGCCCGCCCCCGACGACCAGCGCGACCGTTCCCGCCGGCAGGGCCTCGTCGCGCAGCGGGTCGACGTGTACCACCTCGGCCCCGGCGGCGACGAGCAGCTCGCCGGTCTCCGGGTACCCGTAGCTGCCGACCGTGGTGCCGGCGAGCGCGACCACCGGACGGCCGGCGACGGTCCCCCCAGCCGGCCGGGGTGTCCACGGCTCGACGGTCATCGGTGGCGCGGTACGGGCCAGCCGGAGCAGCGCGTCGAGGTCGACCGCGCCGGCCACCCCCTCGGCGAGCCGCCGGACCGCGCGGCCCACCTCCGGGTCGCCGGTCAGCGCCGGCACCGCCCCGTACCGGCGGGACGGGAACATCGGCGGCAGGTCCCGACGGCGCAGCGACCCGAAGACCGGTACGCCGATGTCGTCCAGTGCCTCCCGCAGCAACTCCTCGTGCCGGGGCGAGGCGACCCGGTTCAGGATCACCCCGCCCAGCCAGAGCAACTCGTCGTACGAGCGGAAGCCGTGCACCAGGGCGGCCACCGACTGCCCCATCGCCGAGACGTCCACCACCAGCACCACCGGGCTGCGCAGCGCGGTGGCGACCGCAGCCGTGGACTCGACCTCGGACGGGCCGGCGACGCTGTCGTACAGCCCCATGGTGCCCTGTACCAGGGAGAGCCCCGCGCCGGCGGCCCCGTACGCGAACAGCGGCGCGATCCGTTCCGGCCCGACCAGCCGGGGATCCAGGTTGCGTCCGGGACGCCCGGCCGCAGCCGCCCCGAGGTACGCGGCGTCGACCTGGTCCGGGCCGACCTTGAAGCCGGCGACGTCCAGGCCCCGCTCGCGGAACGCGGCCAGCAGGCCGATCGAGACGGCGTTCTTGCCGTGTCCGGACGAGGGCGCGGCGACCACGAGACGCGGTAAGGCGCTCATCATCGACTCCTCGGTAGCGGCGGGGGGCGCGGCGGCGGCGAGCGCACCGGGCAGGTGCGGACGCGGACCCGGCGGGTCGTCCGCGTGACGATACCCAACGGGCCGCCCGAATCGCGGTAACCGACCCGCCACGCACCGACAGTGATTCGGCCCGGCGGCGATCACCCCCGGGCGCGGCCCCGGGCCGCCGACCCGGCCGCCCGCCCTCGCCGCCACGACGACCGGCATCCCGGCCTCCGCCCCGGCCGCCGGCCCGGCCGTCACGACGACCGCCAGCATGACCGCCGACCCGGCCGTCACGTCGACCGCCAGCACGACCGCCGCCTTCAGCCGCCACGACGACCGGCGATGCGGCATGTCGGGGATGCCGGGGCCTACCGGAAGGCGCCGGTCACCGACGGTCCGGGGCAGTGGCGTCGGTCATACGAGTAGCCTCGGGGCGTGTACCGGTTCCTCCTGACGCCACGCTGGCTGGGCTATCTCGTCCTGGCGCTGGTCGCCGCCGCGGTGATGGTGCAGCTCGGCAACTGGCAGCTAGACCGCTACCGGGGGCGTTCGGCGATCAACGAGCGCATCGACGCCACCGCCCGGATGACGCCGGTGCCGCTGCGGGACACCCTCGCCGCTCCGACCGGCGCGGCCGGGACGACGGGGACCGCCCCGGCGGACGGGACCGTCTGGACCCGGGTCACCGTCACCGGCCGGTACGATGCGGCGAACTCGATCTGGATCCGGGGCCGCGCGGTCGACCGTCAGGTCGGGTTCGAGCTGGTCACCCCGTTGCTCCTCACCGACGGCACGGCGATCCTGGTGGACCGGGGCTGGGTGCCGCCGGTGGCCTCCGGGGACGCGACCGTCCGGCCGGAGTTGCCGCCCACGCCTGCCGGCGAGGTCACCGTGGTCGGCCGGGTACGGCTGAGCGAGAGCGGCGCGGTCGCCCCGGACCGCCGGGACGGCCGGCTGGAGATGCGCCGCATCGGCGTACCGCAGCTCGCCCGGGAGCTGCCCTACCCGCTGTACGGGGCGTACCTGTTGCTGGACGAGCAGAACCCGGCCGCCGATCCGGTCTTCCAGTCGGTGCCGGTGCGGCACGAGAACAACTGGCAGAACTTCGGCTACGTGGTGCAGTGGTGGATCTTCGCGGGGATGACGCTGGTCGCGTACGGCTGGGTGGCCCGGCGGGAGGCGCACCGGCTCGCCGGCATCCGTCGTCCGTCCGGTGACCGGGCCGACACCGACGACCAGCCGGGCACCGACGGGGACGGACCGGGCGGCGGTGACCGGGCCGGGGTGCCGGCCGGGAGTACGCCGGTCTGAGCCGGCCCCCGGTCAGCCGGGAGCGTACCCGGGGTGCAGGGCCCGGACGGCGTCGATGGTGTCCGCCTCGGCGGCGCTCTTGTCGTCGCGGTAACGCAGCACCCGGGCGAACCGCAGCGCCACCCCGCCCGGGTAGCGCGGACTCGTCTGCACCCCGTCGAAGGCGATCTCCACGACCTGCTCGGGACGGACCCGCACCACGTGCTCGCCCCGCTCCACGGCCAGCGAGAGGAACCGTTCGGTCTGCCAGCGCAGCAGCTCGTCGGTCAGCCCCTTGAACGTCTTGCCGAGCATCACGAACCCGCCGGTTGCCGGGTCGCGGGCACCGAGATGCAGGTTGGACAGCCAGCCCCGGCGACGGCCACTGCCCCACTCGGCGGCCAGCACGACCAGGTCGAGGGTGTGCCGGGGCTTCACCTTCACCCAGGCCGCACCGCGCCGGCCGGCGTCGTACGTCGCGTCCGGCGCCTTCACCACCACGCCCTCCTGGCCGGCGGCAAGCGCGGCGGTGAACGCCTCGGTCGCCGCGTCGGGGTCCTCGACCTCCACCCGGCCGACCAGCAGGCCGGCGTCGACCGTACCGGCGAGCGCGGCCCAGCGTTCCCGGCCGGGCGCGTCGATCAGATCCTCCCCGTCGAGGTGCAGCAGGTCGAAGAAGTACGGGGTCAGCACGGTCGCGCTGGTCGACGCGGCGGCGGCCAGCACGGCCGGGGCGACCGTGGAGCGGCCGGTGGTGCCCGCCGTGGCACGTCGGGCGGCCCGGCTCGACGTCTCCTGGAAGGGCAACGGCCGGCCGGTGGCGTCCAGGCCGATCGCCTCTCCGTCGAGGACCAGCTCGCGGGCGGGCAGGGCGCGCACGGCGGCCACCACCTCGGGCACCCGGGCGGTGATGTCGTCGAGGCTGCGGGTGAACACGGCGATGTCGGAGCCGGAACGGTGCACCTGGATGCGGATGCCGTCGAGTTTGACGTCGACGACGGCGGGGGTGCCGGTGGCGACGAGCGCCTCGCCCACCGTCGGCGCGCTCTGGGCCAGCATCGGGGCGAGCGGACGCCCCACCCGCAGCCCGAACCCGGCCAGCGCGGCGGCTCCCCCGTCGAGCGCCGCGACCGCCACCGCACGCAGGTCACCGGCGACCAGCAGGGCCCGGCGGACGGCGGACAGCGGCACGTCGGCCGCCCGGGCGACCGCGTCGGCCAGCAACCCGGCCTGGGCGCCCTGCCGCAGTTCGCCGCTGAACAGCCCGACCAGCATGCGCTGCTCGGCGGCGGTGGCTGCGGCGAACAGCGCGCCGACCAGCGCCCGGCGGCGGGCCTGGGAGCCCGGACCGTGCACGGCGGCGATCTCGTCGATGGCCGCGTCGACGCCGGCCACGGTCAGCGTCGGCTCGGCCGCCGGTGGTGGCAGCTCGCGCAGGCTGGCCCAGCCGACACCGGTCTGCCGCTGACGCAGCTCACCGGCGAGCCAGCCCGCACCGGCGGGCACCTCGACCGGGTCGAGCGCGCGTAACGCCTCCGCGAGCAGCTCCACCTTGGCCCGCCGGCCGCTGGTGGCGCTGACCGCGGCGGAGGTGGCCGCCAGGTCGAGGAACCGCACGTCTTCATCCTGCCAGCCACCTCCGACAACGTCGGTGCTCCCGACGAGAACCGGAGCCGGCGAGCCGGCGCACGCCGTAGCCGGGACACCGGAGACGGAGACCCCGACCGACGCACACCACAGCCGGCGCACACCGGAGACGGACGCTCCAACCGACGCACACCGGAGAAGGCGGACACCACAGCCGACGCAGGCCGCAGCCGGCGTAGGCGGGCAGCGGCTCAGGCCGAGACCGGCTCCTCGATGCGCAGGCCCCGGTCGCGGACCTGGGCGGCGACCCGGGCCAGCGACGCGTCGAGAGCGACCAGGGCGGTGGAGAGTTCACCGAGCCGCTCGCGCAGCGTCTCCTCGGGCCAGGCGGAGACGTCGACGTCCCCCAGCGCGCTGACGGCGGCTGTCAGCCGCACCATCACCTCGTTCGTACTCATGTTCGAAAGGCTAGCGTACGACCTACCCTGACGTGCGGTGATCCCGGAAATCGGGCGGCGTGTCCGGTCGGGGTCGGGACTCGCCGCCCGACCGGTCAGTGTCCGGTGCCCGCCTCGGCCACCCGGGCCAGCAGCAACGTCTCGGCCAGGCAGACCCGGGCGAACTCGCCGAGGTGCAGGCTCTCGTTCGGCCCGTGGGCCCGCGCGTGCGGGTCCTCGACCCCGGTCACCAGGATCACCGCCTGCGGGAACATCTCCTGGAAGGTGGCGATGAACGGGATCGAGCCGCCGACGCCGATCTCCACCGGCTCGGTGCCGTCCCAGGCGGTACGGAAGGCCGAACGTGCCGCGTCGACCAACGGCCCGGACAGGTCGATCACGCAGGGGTCGCCGTCGTGCTCGAAGGTGACGGACACCTGCGCGCCCCAGGGGGCGTGCCGCTCCAGGTGCGCCTGAACGGCGGCGTACGCGCGCTTGCGGTCGTCGCCCGGCGCCAGCCGTACGCTGATCTTGGCCTTGGCTGCCGGGACCAGCGCGTTCGGGGCCTCGGCGGTGGCCGGGGCGTCGATGCCGAGCACCGCCAGGGCGGGCTTGCGCCAGAGCCGGTCGGTGATCTGGCCGGTGCCGAGCAACGACACCCCGTCGAGCAGGCCGGCCTCGGCGCGGAACCGGTCCTGCGGATACTCGACGGCGGCCGGGCCGGCGTCGGTGAGCCCGTCGACCGCGACGTTCCCCGCGTCGTCGTGCAGGGTGGACAGCAGCCGGGCCAGGGTGGTCAGCGCGTCCGGCACGGGACCGCCGAACATGCCGCTGTGGATGGCGTGGTCCAGGGTGCGGACCTCGACGAAGAAGTTGACGACGCCGCGCAGCGAGGTGGTCAGCGCCGGCACGCCGATGTCCCAGTTGACCGAGTCGGCGATGACGATAACGTCGGCGGCGAGGGCGTCCCGGTGCTCGGCGAGCAGCCGTTCCAGGGAGTCGGAGCCGTACTCCTCCTCGCCCTCGACGAAGATGACCACGCCGACCGGCAGCGCGTCGCCGAAGGCACGCAGCGCCGCCACGTGCGCCATGATGCCGGCCTTGTCGTCGGCCGCGCCGCGACCGTAGAGCCGGCCGTCCCGTTCGACCGCCTCGAACGGCTCGGACTCCCACAGCGACCGGTCGCCGACCGGCTGCACGTCATGGTGGGCGTAGAGCAGGACGGTGGGCGCGCCGGGTGGGGCCGGTCTGGTCCCGATCACCGCGGGCTGACCGCCGGACCGCACGATCCGCACGTCCAGCGAGCAGCCGCGCAGCAGTTCGGCCACCGCCTCGGCGGACCGCTCGACCTGCGTGTGGTCGAAGCCCTCGAACGCGATCCCGGGGATACGGACGAGGCGTTCCAGGTCGGCACGGACGCCGGGCAGTTCCCGCGCGACGGCCGCCCGCAGCTCGGACTCGGTGATGGTCGGAGAGGTCATGACCGGCATCGTATGCCGCCCTCGGCCGTCCCCGGTCGGCGGACGAGGCCGACCGTGGTCACGGGACGAGGGCGGGCACTGCGGCCGAGGCACGCCGGCGGCCCGGTCCGGAGGGCCGGCGGGGAAGGCGGACCGGCGGGAAGGCGGACCGACAGGCCGGCGGGGAAGGCGGGCCGATGGAAGTGCGGGAAGGTGGGAGGGTGGGAAGGCGCGGCCCGGGGGGACGGGGTCAGGCCGGGCGGCGGACGTAGTACCGGGCGGCGTCGTGCGGCAGCGTCGGTGCGCCGTCCACCACCAGGTCGACGCCGGCCGCCGTGTCGTCGGCGGCGAAGTGCGACCGCTCCCCGGCGTGCCAGCGGCGCAGCTCGGGCAGGATCGCCAGGCCGTCCCGGGCCACCGCGCGGGCGGTCCGCAGTTCGGTCGGCGCGGTGACCAGCACGGTCAGGGTCGACTCGGGCCGGATCACGCGGCGGGCCGCGCTCACCCCCTCCACGATCAGCACCGGCGTCACCGGCACCGGCACCGTCCGGGGCAGGAACTCCCGCCGCACCCAGCTGTACCGCCGGTAGCCGCCCGGCCGCCCGGCCCGTACCGGCGTCAGCACCTGCTCCTCCAGCCGCGGCCAGAACGTGAGCTGGTCGGCCCACCCGTCGAGCAGGTCGTCGGTGTGCACCACCGGTGGTCGCCCGCCGTCGGACCGCACGGCCAGGGCGTCCGCGAGGCGGTCGGCGAAAAGGCTCTTCCCCGCGCCGCTCGGTCCGTCGACCGCCACCAGTCGGGTACGCCCCAGCCGCGCCGGCCGGTCCAGCACCCGGCGGGCCAGTTCCGCGTACGCCTCGACGACCGCCACCACCACGAACGCCGACGCTACCGGGCCCGGAACGGCACCTCCGACACCGCACCGACGTGCACCCGGGCGGGAGCGCACAGCAGGTTCCGGCCCGGACCGGTGGTGACCATGGTGCGGGGCGTCCGAGCCTCCCGGGCCCGGGTGCTGGCCACGACGAGCCGCGCGCCACCGATCGGGTGGCGGGACCCGGTTCACCGGGTACGCCACCCCAGTTCACCGGCATGATCGGGCCGTGTCCCATTCCGTGATGAGTCCCGGTGTCGACGCCCTGCTCGAACAGGCGCGGGCCGGAGTGCGTCGGTTGACCCCGCACGAGACGGTCCAGGCCGCCGGTCGTGGTGCGCTCGTCGTCGACACCCGTACCGCTGAGCAACGGCGGGAGCAGGGCGAACTACCCGGCGTCGTGGTGATCGACCGGACCGTGCTGGAGTGGCGGCTGGACCCGGCCAGCGCCTGGTGCGTACCCGAGGCCACCGGGTACGACCTGGAGGTGGTCGTGGTGTGCCGGCAGGGCTACGCGTCCAGCCTGGCGGCGGCGAGCCTACGGGCGCTGGGGCTGCACCGGGCGACGGACATGGTCGGCGGGGTCGAGGGGTGGCTGGCGGCGGGGCTGCCGTTGTCCGACCGCCCCGCCGACGTCCGCCACTGACCGCTCAGCTCCCCATCAGGTGCAGGGTCTCGCGCGCGTAGGCGACCAGGAGGGCCTCGGTGTCGGCGTCGGACAGCAGCTTCCTGGCGTGGTTGGTCCACTGCACCCTGATCCGCGCGGTCCCCTCGACGACGGTCAGTGTGCAGATCCGGGAACTCGTCGGGCCCTCGATGACGGGCGAGTCGAGGTCGGCGGTCAGGGCGGGCGGCAGTTCGATCTGGGCGTGGTCGCCGACGCCGGAAATCTCGCGGTGGTGCGAGTACAGCCTGGGTTCGCCGGTCGGTGGCTCACCGATCTCGGTGTCGACCTGGAGCATGGACACCCCGGTCGACGGCGACCCGGTCGACAGCGCGCACCTCGAGGTGTGTCCCGTCCGGCCGGGCACCGTCCTGGTCTTCACCGGGGTGCCGCCACTCGCGGCGGACAACCGTTCGTGGTCGAGCTGGTCACAGAGGTTCTCGACCAGGTGGAACTCTCGGGCGGGCCGCTCCCCGACCGATGCCCGGCCGGGCCGGTCGGCACAGCCGGCGACAGCGAACGGCAGCATGATCGCGATGATGACCCACCGGACGGTCCGAATCGTCACCAGCGGAGTGTGCCAGCACCATCCTCAGTGGACAGCGGCAGGCCCGATGGCGACGAACGCCCGGACGCCAGGTTTGCCCCTGCCGCACGATGACCCGGCCCGGCCCGGCCCGGCCCGACCCGGGCAGGCGGGCGGGACGCACCCTGACGAGCACCGATCGACTCCGGGCGGTGGTCAGCCGCTCGGCCGCCCTCAGGCGGCGGGGGCACCGGGTGGGACGAAGGGCAGGCCGGGTGGCGGGCCGGTCTCGATCAGTCGCCACAGGGCATCGGTGTCCAGGTGCTCCTCGACCAGATCGCCGAGTACGTCCAGGGTGCGTTCCCGGGCGGCGGCGAACGAGGTGTCCGGGGCGACCCGGAAGCCGGACCGGCCGGCCTGTCGGGCCGCCTCGGTCAGGAAGCGACGGCGGAAGTCGTCGGACTCGAACGTCCCGTGCCAGTGGGTGCCGTACACCGCGCCGAGCCGGGCCCCCTCGCCCCGACCGTCGGCGTGGGTGAGCAGCGGCGGCAGGTCGGGGTCGGCCGTCGACACGTACCCGTGGTGGATCTCGTAGCCGCGTACCTCGGCCCCGCCGGGCCCGGTGCCGACCGACTGGCGGACGGTCTTGCGCGGGTCGAACGTGATCTCGATCGGCAGCAGCCCGAGGCCGGGCACGCTGCCCTGCCGGCTCTCCACGTCGTCGTGCACGGCCCGGCCGAGCATCTGGAAGCCCCCGCAGATGCCCAGCAGCGGCTTTCCTCCCGCCACGTGGGTCGCGACCGCGTCGGCCAGCCCGGTCTGCCGCAGCCAGGCCAGGTCGGCCACGGTGGACTTCGAGCCGGGCAGCACGACCAGGTCGGCGGCGGCGAGTTCGGCCGGCTCCACGGTGAGGCGTACCCGTACGCCGGGTTCGGTGGCGAGGGCCTCGACGTCGGTGGCGTTGGAGATCCGGGGCAGCCGGACCACGGCCACGTCCAGCCAGTCGTCGCCGTGGGGGGCGGCGGGCCGACCGAGCACCCGACCGTAGGCGAGCGAGTCCTCGGCGTCCAGCCACAGGTCGAGCCGCCAGGGCAGCACCCCGTACGTGGGACGACCGGTGACCCGGTGGAGCATGTCCAGCCCCGGCCGGAGCAGCCCGAGGTCACCCCGGAACTTGTTGACCACGAAGCCGGCGACGAGCGCCTGGTCGGCCGGTTCCAGCAGGGCGACGGTGCCGAACATCGAGGCGAACACCCCGCCCCGGTCGATGTCCCCCACCACGATCACCGGCAGCCCGGCGTGCCGGGCCAGCCCCATGTTCACGTAGTCGCCGGCCCGCAGGTTGATCTCGGCCGGGCTGCCGGCACCCTCGCAGATCACCACGTCGTACTCGGTACGCAGTTCCGCGAGGGCGGCGTACGCGGTCGCCGCGAGCCGGGGACGCAGGCTGCGGAAGTTGCCGGCGGTGACCGTGTCGACTGCCTCGCCGAGGAGCACCACCTGACTGGCCAGGTCGCTGCCGGGCTTCAGCAGCACCGGGTTGAACCGCAGGTCCGGGGCCAGTCCGCAGGCGGCGGCCTGCATCGCCTGGGCCCGTCCCAACTCGCCGCCCCGACCGTCCGGGCCGACCACCACCGCCGAGTTGTTGGACATGTTCTGTGCCTTGAACGGCGCGACCTTCGCCCCGCGCCGGTGCAGCCAGCGGCAGATCCCGGCGGTCAGCACGCTCTTGCCGGCATCGGACGTGGTCCCGGCGACCAGCAGCCCGCCACTCACCGAGCTGCCCACCGCCCCGCGACCCACCGGCCCGTAGCCGACCTGGCCACCACCGACCGGGCCGCCATCCACCGGCCCCCAGCTGTGCGGTCCACCACCGAACGGGCCACCATCCACCGGCCCGTGACCGACCGGCCCGTGACCGACCGGGCTGTCGCCGACCGGCTCGTAGCCGACCGGGCCGCCACCCGCCGGGCCGTCGAGGCGACCAGGCCGGCCCGGCCCGACGCGAGGACGACGGCCACACCGAGCGCGGACAGGCCGACCGCGCCGGAGATCCGGGCGGCCCGCTTGAGGTGATGGAACTCCGGTTGCGGCCCGTCGCCGAGGAAGGGCCGCACCTCGGAGCGTCCGAAGTAGACGTTCTGCCCGCCGAGCCGTACCCCGAGCGCCCCGGCCATAGCCGACTCGCACTGTCCCGCGTTGGGGCTGGGGTGGTCGTGCCGGTCACGTCGCCACACCTGCCAGGCCCGCGCCCGCTCACCCCGGGCCACCGGGGCGACCGCGACGGTGAGCAGGCCGGTCAGCCGGGCCGGGATCAGGTTGAGCAGGTCGTCCAGGCGCGCGGCGGGCGTACCGAAGCGGGCGTAGCGGGGCGAGCGGTGGCCGACCATGGCGTCCAGGGTGTTCGCCGCACGGTAGCCGAGCAGACCGGGCAGCCCGGCGACCGCGCCCCAGAACAGCGGCGCGACCACCGCGTCCGAGGTGTTCTCCGCGACCGATTCGACGGTGGCACGGGCCAGTTCCGACTCGTCCAGCGTCGACGGGTCCCGGCCGCAGAGGTGGTTCAGTCGACGGCGGGCGGCCGGCAGGTCGGCCGCCCGGAGTGTCCGGCCCATGAGTTCCGCCTCGTGGCGCAGGGTGCGACCGCCGAGCACCGTCCACGTGCCGGCGGCCACCAGCGCCGCGCGGGCCACCGGTCGCCGCCGGGTCGCCCGGACGGCCGCCGCGCCGAGCAGCACCGGCATCCCCACCGCGAGCGCGGTGAACGCCGCCCCGGAGGCCCGGTCGGGCCGGTACAGTCGCCGCTCCAGGGCACCGGCGGCCCGGCCGAAGCCGGCGACCGGATGCCACCGTCGGGGGTCGCCGAGGAGCGCGTCCAACGCGTAGCCGGCCACCAGCCCTGCCGCGTCGGCCACGGTGCCTATCTGCCGCACCCGTACCACCTCCGGGCGGTCAGCCTAGTCCGCGCTGGCACCTTCCCAGCCCGGGTGTCGTGGACCTACCAGATCCCGGGCCGGTGACGCTCCGAAGTACGCCCACGGCCCGGTGGAACGACCCGAATCTCCGCCTTCCCGCCGGCTCCGCCCGGATGACACCTCATGACCCTGGCTCCGCCCCGATGACGCTCATGGCCGTGGCTCCGCCCGGATGGCACGCTCACGACCCTGGCTCCGCCCCGGTGACACCCTCACGACCCGGGCTTCGGCCGATGACACCGCCTCGGCCCACCCCCAGGCCCGTTCGCCGTGGCACCGCCGGGGACGGCGGCGGTGCCACGGCTTGTCCCCGGCGGGACGGAGAACGGGCTGTCATGCGGGGTGTCGGACCAGGCCGAGTGGGCCCGCCTCCACACCCCGCACGGTCAGGCGGTGAGGTCAGATCCAGACCCGGGTGAGGCCACCCCTGATCCGCAGGGTCAGGCGGGCACCGGCTGCCGGCCACGCCCGCGCCGACCGCGCGGGGCGGGGTTCGTCCCTGTCGGCTCCGTCGGCGGCACCGGCCCCTCGGCGGGTCCGGGCCCCGGGACCTGCCGACCGACCGACGGGAGGCGGTCGTCGTCGTCCGGCTCGGGCAACGGGTCGAGTTCACCGACCGGGGCGGCGACGCCCCCGCCCGGTCCGCCGCCGACCAGCACCACCAGGTCGCCGCCGGTCAGGTCGCCGCCGGTCAGGTCGCCAGCGTTCGGGTCACCGCCGGTTGTCCCACTGCCCGTCACTCCGCTGCCCGTCACCGCGCCACGCGGCACCATGTCGTCAGGCATGTGCCCGTCAGGCGTGTCCCCATCACGCATGTCGCCGTCACGCATGTCGCCGTCAGGCCCGTCGTCCGGCTCCTCGTCGAACGGGTCCGGGCCGAGGTCGGCCACGCTGCCCGGGAAGCCGGGCAGGTGACGCGGTACGCCGAGGGCGGGCAGCTCGAAGTCGTCGTCCAGGGCACGGTCGTCGTGGGTCGGTGCCTGTTGCCCCGGTACCCGTTCGGTCGGTTCGCCGTGTACGCGGCTCTCCGCCTCGGCGTCCTCGACGGTGCTGGTCGCCATGGTCGGGCGGTTCCGTAGGAAGCGGCCCCGGCCCCGGGCCAGGTCGTGCCCGACGGTGACCGCCTCCAGCTCGTACAGGGTGCGGTGGTTGCCGGCGTCGTCGATCCAGTCCCGCGTGTAGAGCCGACCGGCCACCACCACCGGGTCACCCACCATGACCGACGAGGCCACCCCCTCGGCAAGCTTGCGCCAGCAGTTGACGCGCACCCGGAGGCTGTTGCCGTCCACCCAGCGACCGCTGTCCCGGTCGAGGCGGCGGGCGGTCGAGGCGACCTTGAAGTTGGCGACCAGGGTGTTGGTCTGCGTGGTACGCCGCCACTCCGGGGCGGTGAGAACGTTTCCGACAATTGTTACGTAGGTGTCGTACATTGACCCTCCAGACGGAGATCCAGATTGCCGTGGGCGAGTCGACTCAGGTGCCGAGCGTGGCCCCGGAACAGCCGCAGGGGCCACCCGGCACCGCCGTCCTGTGGACAACCGGAGCGCCTGTGGACAACAACCTGATCAAGGTCCCGGTGTGCTAGGACCACCGGCCCTGGGCCGGATACCGCACGGACGGCGACGATCGGTTCAGCCCGGAGTCGCCAGCGCGGTTTCCGGGGGTGGGTCCGCTGGGTATGGACTTGATCACCCCGGCAAGACCCGGCGTACAGAAGGAGGGGGCGGACGTGACCGCGGACCGGAACCACCCGCGCGCGACCGCACCGCGTCGTCCAACGGAAAGGTCAACGACCATGTCGAGAACGTCCGGTACCACGGCCAGCGTCCGCGCCCAGGGCGAGGTGCGGCGATGAGCGCGGTCGCGAACCCCGCCACCGTCGCCGAGTGCCTGCGCGTCGGGGCCGGCTTCTCCCAGGGGGACCGGAACTGGATCGCCGAGCAGTTCGCGACGCTGGACTCCCGACTGGCCGGATTCCACGCAGACGCCACCGAACTCGAGGTGTCGGTGAAGGACCGGGAGGCCCGGGGGCAGAAGGTCACCCTGGAGTGCTGGATCGCCGGCCGGCAGAAGATCGTCACCACCTCCGCCGAGGAGGACCTGCACGCGGCCCTCAACGACGTCCGTGACGACCTGCGGCGGCGACTCAACGACGCCAAGACCCGGCAGGAGCCCCGCCACAACAAGCACCTGCGGGAGACCGTCCAGCCCATCGACCCGGAGCAGCCGGTCGACGCCGAGCGGGACCACCCGGCCGACGTCCGCGCCGACGCCGAGACCGCCTGACCACTCGACCCGACCGACGTCCGTCGCCCCGCCCACCGCCGACCGGCGGGCGGGGCGACCCCTTGTCAGCACCGGCGCGCACCTCGCCGACGGAAGCGGCACCCACGGACGACGCGGCACCGCCGGGGACAGGGGGGCCGCGTCGGGAACCGGACCGGTGCCACCCACAGGGGCTACCGCCGGGTAGCGTGCGGGCGTAGCGTCAGGGGCGTGGAACCGGACGTGCTGGGGCCGCCCTACGAGCGGTACACGATCGACCTGGGCTCCGACGACGAGGGCCCGGTCGTGGCGACGCTGGTCCGCCGCCGCGCGGACCGCCCGAGCCGGCGGGCGGTGCTCTACGTGCACGGCTTCGTCGACTACTTCTTCCAGACCCACCTGGCCGACTTCTGCACCGACCGGGGCTGGGACTTCTACGCCCTGGACCTGCGCAAGTACGGTCGCAGCCTGCTGCCGCACCAGACGCCGAACTTCTGCCGCGACCTCGGCGACTACTTCCCGGAGCTGGACACCGCCGCCCGCATGATCCGGGACGAGGACGGCCATGACGCGCTGCTGGTGATGGGCCACTCCACCGGCGGCCTGCTCGCCGCGATCTGGGCACACGCCCGGCGCGACGCCGGCCTCGTCGACGGCCTCTTCCTCAACAGCCCGTTCTTCGACCTCAACGCCCCCTGGCTGGTCCGTCGACCCCTCGCGGCGGCCGTGGCCAGGCTCGGCCGTAACGCGCCGCACCGCATCCTCCCCTTCGGCCTCAGCACCGTGTACGGCGAGTGCCTGCACGCCGACCACCGGGGCGAGTGGAGCTACGACCTGACCTGGAAGCCGCTTGCCGGATTCCCGGTCAGAGTCGGCTGGCTGAACGCGATCCGCACCGCCCAGCGGCAGTTGCGCGCCGGGCTCGCCATCGACGCGCCGGTGCTGGTGGCCTGCTCCACCCGGAGTTTCCGGGGCAAGCGCTGGCACGAGTCGGCGATGCTCGCCGACGCGGTCCTGGACGTGGAGCACATGGTCCGCTGGGCTCCCCGGCTCGGGCCGCACGTCACCCTGGCCCGGTTCGACGGCGGCGTGCACGACCTGACGCTTTCCGGCCCCGCCGTACGCGAGAAGGTCTTCGCCGAGCTGGCCCGCTGGGTCGACGCCTTCCTGCCCGCCCCGGACCCGTCCCCGCCCGCGGGGACGGAAACCGGGTGCCCGGCCGCCGAGCCGCTGGCAAGGTAGGCGGCGGCACGCCCCCGTACCACCGCGACACCCCCGGTCAGCGGTACCCTCTTGGCGCACCACCCGCACGCCGACCCCACCGGGCCGGCCAGCCATGCGCCTGTAGCTCAGCGGATAGAGCAGGG